>CAYNYM010000276.1:0-5245 GCA_964401325.1 uncultured Desulfobacteraceae bacterium
CTTCGCGAAGCCCTCAGGGTTTTGGAGCAAAAGGGGCTTATCAAGATCAAACTGGGAGTGGGCGGCGGAGCAGTCGTCAGGAGCTTGAGCACCCGTGAGGTAAGTCGAAGCCTGGATCTCTTGATCCGGTCTCAAAGGGTCTCCCTTAAGCATCTTGCCGAGTTCAGGGAAGGCGTTGAGGGCATCGTTGCCGGGCTGGCTGTTGAGCGTGCCAAACCTGAGGACATCGCATTATTGAAGGGGCTTGTGAAAAAAGGGGAGGCTTGCTTAGAAAAGCCTGGTATAGAGTGGGATGAATTTATCAAAGTAGACAACGAATTTCACATGGCCATTGCCCGCATTTCGGGAAACCCGATTTACGAAGTGGTTATCAAGACGATCGGGGAAAATGTCCACCGCTATTTTGAGAGGTATCTGCCCAGGGAGGAAGCTTTCATCCGACAGAACTACCGGGATCTTTGTAGTATTCTGGACGCAGTGGAGAAGGGCGAGGCAAGCAGGGCCCGTCTTCTCGTTCAGAACCATGTTTACCAATTCAACCGGATCATGGAGGAACATGCACAGGGAGAGGGCCCCTGAACAGGAAGGTCGATCCTTCATTTATTCATGGCAGCTCTTTTGTCTTTTCGATCGGGGTTCCGACACAAGGAAACCACCGGCAGAAAAGTCAACCCAAAATCCCCACACCCGCAGGAGCGTGACAAGGGCCAGTCTTCTCCGGGTTCACATGGGATGCCTGCTCTCAGATAAACTACTAGCCACGGGGCGTGAACCTTTTTTCATCAAAAGGATCACGCCTTTTTTTTAGCCTTCTGTAATCCTTTGTTCGGAAAGCAAATTCAAATTGAACAAGAACCGTAGCAAGTTTGAAGTTTGTGCAGAAACCAGTGTTCAACGCGAATCCCATATTAAAGAGAGGAGGTTTTCGTGGAAAAAGTCATTCCGCTGTCAAAGCAAGAAATCCTCGAAAGAATGTGGGGTGCTTTACCGAAGATCAAAAGCATCCTCATTGACGCAAAACACGTGGAAGAGGCACGATATGTCCTGTTCGATTATCTCGATCGCCTCAAAAGAGATGCCTACAACATGAAATCCGACACTTTTTTTCCCGACTTGAACATCGTGGAAAGGCGAAATGTCCGGGAGTGTATTCGTGTCTTTGCCAATACCATGAGAACCGAAAATGAATATCTGACCGATGCATCACCTCTGAGTCACCTGTACGAACTGGCGCGGGAGGAAGAGATTGGTCTGGAAAAGGTCGGCGAGGGATTCTTGCTGGAATATCTCACCCTGTTTCAAGGTATCCGGGGAGCATATGGGAAGCAATCGCAAAAATATGAACTCCTGGAATACCGGGAGGGCAGGTCAGCCGCCATCGAAAGATCATCCCAACTGGATGAATACGGGGGGATGATTAAACGATACTTCAGAAGATACAAGTCAGGGCTTGACCCTCAACGCCGCAAGGATGGAAAGGCACTCAAGAAGGAGATACTTCGATATTTTGATGCAAGTGAAGGAGACTGGCAGAATTACAAATGGCACATGAAACATATCATCAAGGACGTGAAGACCCTTGCTTCGATCGTCAGTCTGGACGAAGATGAGATCGAGGGCTTGGAGTTTGCAAAAAGGCATGATATTCCATTTGAGATCACGCCCCATTATCTGAGTCTTTTCAGCAGAGATGGGAAATCCAATTATGACCGCACCGTCCGGGCCCAGGTCATCCCGAGTCTGTGCTATTGCGCAAACGTTGTTGAGTCTCGACAAACCGGAAAAAGCATGGACTTCATGGGCGAAAAATCCACAAGCCCCATTGACGGGATTACACGAAGGTACCCCCAGATCATCATCCTTAAACCCTTTAATTCCTGTCCTCAAATCTGCGTCTATTGTCAACGGAACTGGGAAGTCAAAGATATCGACGCAGACGTGATGCTGCCCAGGAAAAAGGTAACCGAGGCGCTCGACTGGATCAGGGAACATAAGAATCTTACGGAGGTCCTGGTAACCGGTGGGGATCCCCTGACCCTCGACAACGACTACCTTGATTGGATCATGGGGGAATTGTCGGCCATGAAACACCTGGACAGAATAAGGGTCGGCACCAGAACGCCTGTCACCCTGCCCATGAGATTCGACGACGGCCTCCTTGAAATATTCGAGAAATACCACCGGTGGGGTAAAAGAGAGATCGCCGTCATCACGCACTTTGAGCACGCCACCGAAATGTCTCCGGACACCCTGGAGGCCGTAAAACGGATAAAGAGACTCGGCATCAATATCTACAATCAGGAGGTTTTCACCTATTACAACAGTAGAAAATTTGAAACGGCATTTTTGCGAAAAGTATTGAAGGTTTCCGGAATCGATCCGTATTACAATTTTAACTGCCAGGGAAAGGAGGAAACGAAGGATTTCAGGGTTCCTATTGCCAGAATAGAGCAGGAAAGGAAAGAAGAGGCAAGACTTCTCCCCGGGGTTGCCAGGACAGATGAGCCGGTATTCAATGTCCCGAAGTTGGGTAAATCACACTTACGTGCCTGGCAGGATCATGAGGTTGTCATGATTTTGCCGGACGGAAGTAGGATATATCGATTCTATTCCTGGGACACCAAGCTTACGACCTCGAAGGATTATCTCTATACCGATGTGAGTGTCTACGACTATTTGAAAAGACTGATGGACGACGGTGAAAACATAAAAGACTACCTATCAATCTGGTACTATTTCTAAGGAGGCGTGACGATGGCATTTGAATGCATCATGTATGAAAAAGGGGGAGGTATCGCCACGATTAAGTTGAATCGGCCCAAGGTCCTGAATGCCATGAACAAGCAGTTGTGGCTTGATTTTCAGGAGGCCCTGGAGGATGTGCAATTGGACGATGAAATCAAGGTCCTGATCGTTACGGGAGAGGGGAGGGCCTTTTCCACGGGTGCAGATCTTAAGGACTCCAAAGACAGGTCTATGGAAGATTACCGGGATTACCTGGTGGAACTTCAGGAGACATCGCGAAAGATCATCCGGTTTGAAAAGCCGACAATCGCTGCCATTAACGGTTACGCCCTGGGTTCCGGATATGAACTCGCCCTTGCCTGTGATATTCGCATTGCAGCGGATCAGGCCCGGATCGGATCCCCCGAGGCAAGTGTGACCTCATCGGTGACCGGCGGCGCCATGAGGTTGGTGCAGGACCTGATCGGCCCGGGAAAGGCCAAAGAACTGCTTTTCACGGCAGAGTATATTGACGGCAAGGAGGCGGAAAGAATCGGGTTGGTCAATAGGTCGGTGCCTCTTGCCCGGCTTATGGATGAGACAAAGGAAATGGCGGGAAAGATTGTCAAGAACGCCTCCTTTTCCATCAAGATGATCAAGAAGGGCCTGAACATGGCACGGGGTGAGGTAAGCCTTGAAGCCTTGATGGACTACGAGATCGAGGCGTGTCTGGCTTGTGTGTTTACAAAAGAAAGACAGACCGCCCTAAAGGAATTCGAGGAGAGGGAGCGCTGAGGGTCAATGCGGGGAGACAGGAAAGGCCCCAATGATTGTCGGATCTCTTTTTTTTGATTCCGGTTTAGTGAAATGCATTCAGATATGAAAGGACCGTTATTTTTTTCTAAAAGCCTAAACCAATTCAAATTCCATGATTTAAGTAATTACTATTTCAATATTATTGCTTGACTAAATTTCCTTAATTTAATAAAGATCGTGAACGGCCACTGGTCCACCCAGGTCGGGTTACAGGTTATTCATGCCTCTCGTCGCGGTTTATTTATTTAACGAGACGACTCTCTGAGAGAGACGGAAGGAAGGGGCCGGGCGGTTCGAATTTGAACGAGGCAACTTCAGACCCTATAAATACCACCGATGGCCGCAAAGAGAATCTTCAATCCTGCCTGTAAAAACTATCAATGTGTGCGATGCACTGAATTTCTCTCCCTTGCTGATAAAGGGGTCCGGTGATATGGCTGAACTCATGCTGGAAAATGTGACAATGGCCTTCGGGGGTCTGAAGGCGGTAGATGATTTGGTCATGAACCTTCTGCCGGGAGAGATCCTGGGACTCATCGGACCGAACGGGGCGGGAAAAACTACGGTTTTCAATGTCATTACAGGTGTCTATACGCCAAATCGCGGGAGCGTGAAATATAATGACAGGGCCCTCAATAACCTCCTGCCGCACCAGATCGTCGAAAAGGGCATTGCCCGAACCTTCCAGAATGTCAGACTATTCAAGGGCATGACCGCCCTTGAAAATGTCCTTGCGGGACTTCATTGCAGGACAAAGGTCGGCATCGTCGGGGCGATTTTTCGTACCTTTGCCCAAAAAAAGGAAGAAGTTGGGAGTCGTGAAAAGGCGGAGGAAATTTTGAATTTCCTGAATCTCTATCCCGTTCGGCACGAACCCGCAGGGAACCTGCCCTATGGATTGCAACGACGGCTCGAGATCGCAAGAGCCCTTGCCACGCGGCCCGGAACCCTGCTCCTGGACGAGCCCGCTGCAGGGATGAATCCGCAGGAGTCGCTGGCGCTCATGAAGCTGATTGAATCCATTGTGGACATGGGAATCAACATCTTGCTGGTTGAACACGATATGCGGGTTATCATGGGCATATGCCACCGCATTGTGGTGCTTGATTATGGTCGAAAGATCTCAGAGGGGACACCCTCTGAAATTCGGAATGACCCTAAGGTCATTGAGGCGTACCTGGGAAGTCAGGGAAAAGAGTAAGGGTGTCCATTGGGAGATAAACATTCACTAAAAGGAGGCGCAGATGATGAAATCTTTGAGGGTCCTATTAACGGCAGTCATAGTGTGCGGTTTGTTGATTTATCCTTGCTTCGCAGGTGCAAAGACCCTGAAGATAGGGTCCATGAGTCCACTTACAGGGCAGTATGCCGCAGACGGCAACGACATCAAACAGGGCGTTGAAACAGCCATCGCCATATGGGAAAAAAATGGTGGCGTTCCCGGTTATGACAAAATCAAATACTATCCACAGGATTCCGCCTGTGACGGAAAACAGGCCGTCTCTTCCGCCAACAAGCTCGTGAACCAGGGCGTCGTCGGTGTGGTGGGGGCCTATTGCTCTTCTGCAACCCTCCCCGCCTCGGATGTCCTCAACGATGGAAAAGTCCTGATGTTGACCCCGGCTTCCACCAACGAAAAGGTAACGGAACGGGGTTTTCAATACATGTTCAGGGTATGCGGCAGAGATGACGACCAATCCAAGGC
>CAYNYM010000277.1:0-5227 GCA_964401325.1 uncultured Desulfobacteraceae bacterium
GCCGGCGATGGAAAAATTGTCCCCCGCCGAGCTCGCCGGCAAGACCGCCGAGTTCAAGTCGCGCCTGGAAAACGGCGAGACGCTCGACAAGCTGCTGCCGGAGGCTTTCGCCGTGGTGCGCGAAGCGTCGAAGCGGGTGCTCGGCATGCGCCACTTCGACGTGCAGATGATCGGCGGCATCGTGCTCCATCGCGGCAACATCGCCGAGATGAAGACCGGTGAAGGTAAGACCCTCGTGGCCACGCTGCCCGTGTACCTCAATGCCCTGTCGGGGCACGGGGTGCAGGTGGATAAGTCTCAATCAGCGACTGGCCGAGGACGTCTACATTGAGGTTCTACCTGTCACCTTCGATGGTATGATGCACAAGATAGGCATTTCTGACGGAGAGACGGTAGAATATGCCGTCAAGATGAAAAGGATCCCCGACGACCGGCTCATGCGTGCCCTTTTTCATCGCGGGGAATTGAGGGAAGGGCACTTGAAAGAAATTGCGCGGGTCCTGGCGAAATTTCACCAAAATGCCGAGTATACCTCCGAGATCGAGCACTTTGGACGACCTGATGTATTCAGAGTGAACACGGATGAAAACTTTGATCAAACACAAAAGTACATAGGGAGGACCATTACCAGAGACGCTTTCGATCATCTCTTTTCCTGGACGGATAAGTTTTACAAAGACAAGACCTCATTGTTTTTGGATCGTATTTCTGGGAAAAAAATCAGAAACTGCCATGGTGACCTTCACATGGAGCACGTCTGCCTGACTGATAAGCTTGCGATTATCGATTGTATCGAATTCAATGACCGTTTTCGTTACAGTGACACCATCGCTGATATTGCCTTTCTCATAATGGATCTGGAGTATCAAGGCGGCGCGGGTTATGCGGATATACTGTGGAATTTCTACGTGGAGGAAACCGGGGATATCGGAATGGATGAACTCCTGACCTTCTATAAGGTATATCGCGCCTATGTACGCGGGAAGGTCATCAGTTTTCAGCTGGACGATGAAAACATCGGCCCAAAAGAGAAGGAAAAGGCCATAGAGGCGGCCTCCAAATATTTTATGCTGGCCCGGTCCTATATTCAAGGATGATAGCAGGCTATTTTATAGGAGTACTTTGATGAGAGAGCCTTTCAAGAAGTTTATGAGCGAAACATTGAAACCGGCAACTGTCCTTATCGCATGCGGATTACCTGCCTCCTACAAGACGGAGACGACGGAGGTCATTGCGCAACTTATGGGCTATCGGATATTGAGAACGGACATGATTCGCCTCGAGGTGCTCAAAAACGAGGATATCTTTGATGAGAAGGTTGCCGCCAATATGAATAAGCGCACACTCGTCTACGACGAGATGTTCAGACTGGCCGATGAACTTGCCGCTAAAGGGGAGGGCGTTATTCTCGATGCCACATTTGTGACCCAGACGCTCCGGGCCCGTGCTGCTGAAATCGCAGCCAAGAACCAAAGAGACTTCGTCATTCAGCAAACCCGTTGCCCCCAGGAGACCTCCATCAGCAGGATTTTGAAGAGAACCAAAGAAAACTACGAGTCCAATGCCTTGACGGAACAGGCATACCTGAACAACAAAAATAAATTTGAAAGCGTCGATATGGAGGACCTCAAGGCACGCTTCCCGGGTCTCCACATCGTCCATTTGGTCGTAGACACGACTTCCGATCGGGAAGACGAATGGTACGTCATCGAAAAGAACTCGCGCTGACGCGGCGCCTCGAAAACGAACATGGTTTTCAGTTGCCTCTCGGGCATGAAAGAGATGGATATTGAAAACTGAGAAAGGTCGACATCCTATGCCGTACAAATCGGTTGGGATCATTTACAAGCATGATTTCGAACCGGCCAGGGCAGAAGCGCAAAAACTCGCACAATGGCTGACAGGCAGAGGGGTCGCTGTTCACCAGGAATATATGGATACCAAGGGCCCCACGGATGCATGCCCTCAAGCGCCCGCATTCATCCCCAACAATGTGGACTGTGTGGTGGTGCTCGGAGGAGACGGGACCCTGCTCGGCGCGGCCCGAAAAGTCGGGAAATACGGCGTTCCCATCCTGGGCGTCAATTTGGGGAGCCTGGGTTTTCTTACCGAAATCCCCTTGAAACGTCTCTATCCCGCCATGGAGAGGCTCCTCAAAGGAGAGCTTGTGGAGGAAAGTCGGCTCATGCTTGAGGCAAGAGTATTGCGAGAGGGCCGGGAAATGGGATGCTTTCTCGTACTCAACGACGTCGTCATCAACAAGGGTGCCCTGGCAAGGATTCTGGACCTTGATGTGCATATCAACGACCAATTCTTGACCACCTTTAGGGCGGACGGCCTGATTGTCTCTACCCCTACCGGTTCGACGGCCTACAATCTTTCGGCCGGCGGGCCTATCCTCTATCCAACCATGCCGAACCTGACCCTTACGCCTATCTGCCCGTTTACGCTTACAAATAGACCGATCATTCTGCCTGATTCTGACACCGTTTATATCAGTATGAGAAAGGAAAGCGAGGAAAAGGTGTCCCTAACCTTTGATGGGCAGGTAGGATTTGACCTGATGTATGGCGACCGGGTTATGATCCACAAGTCGGAGAAGCGAATAAAACTGATCAAATCCCCCGATCAGACCTACTTTGAGATCCTGCGTGCAAAACTTATGTGGGGTGGGGCCACTTACAACAATAAGCATGGAGACCATTAAGCGACGTTTCAGGGTGGATCGAAGAGAAATCATCTACCTGAGATATACCATTGAGTCTTATGACGGCATGGCTGTCGTAAAGACCATCGAGCCACATGGGGCCGTCCTCGAATTGCAGATCGCGCCGGGATGTGAGGGATTTATCGATATGCTGCTCTGCGATCTGCGGGAAAATGAGAAACTCCGGATCATGCCCCTCTGAGGGGCTCCGGATCCATATTGCTAAGAGGAGGATAGGTTAATCTTGTCTTGCCGCCGATATTACATAGCCACCATGGGTTGCCAAATGAACGAGTACGATTCCGACTATCTCGGCCAGCTCCTTATGGCATCTGGCTATCTGAATACGCATGACCCCAAAGAGGCCGATCTCATTCTCATCAATACCTGTGCGGTAAGAGAAAAGGCCGAGCAAAAGGCCTTCAGCCTCCTCGGACGTTTTTTTCCTCTTAAGAGGAAAAATCCCCGTCTGATCCTCGGGTTCATGGGATGCATCGCTCAAAAAGACGGGGCGCGCCTCCTCAAGCGTTTCCCTGGGCTTGATCTGGTCCTGGGGACACGGGAAATCGACCGGATCTTGGAATTTCTGGACAGAAGAGAAGCTACCGGAGAACGTATTGCCGCAACCGATCTGGAGGCCAAGATCATGCCCGCCATAAATCTCGACGGGTACTTCCGGGGCAGGTTGAAAGGCTATATTTCAATCATGCAGGGTTGCAATAACTTTTGCAGCTACTGCATTGTTCCCTATGTGCGAGGCAGGGAAGTCAGCCGGTCTCCGGAGGAAATCATCACGGAAGCGGAAAATCTCCTTTCCCAAGGCGTCAAGGAAATTACGCTCTTGGGGCAAAACGTGAATTCTTATTATTCAGAGGAGAACAAAAATGTCGATTTTCCCGATCTTTTGCACCGCATGAGCCGAATCGTCGGCCTTAAACGCATCAGGTTTACCACCTCCCATCCCAAGGATATGTCCGATGAACTCATTCAATGTTTTGGTGAGTTGGAAAACCTGTGTCCCCACATCCATCTCCCTTTTCAGTCCGGATCAAATCCGATTCTCAAGCGCATGAACAGAGGCTATACCCGGGAAAGGTATATGGATCTCGTACACAGGCTGAGGGAAGTCAGGGAAGATGTGGCCGTGACGAGTGATGTGATCGTGGGATTTCCCGGCGAGACGGACACTGATTTTCAAATGACCCTTGACCTCATAAACAAAATAAGGTTTGATAATTTGTTTTCATTCAAATATTCAGACAGAAAGGGAACGGCGGCAGAACGGATGCCGGAAAAGCTGGATGACAAGGAAAAGTCGACCCGCCTGGCACGTCTTCAAGAAATCCAGCGAGACATCACCCTGGAAAAAAACAAGCTCTTAGAGGACAGGGAAGTCGAAATCCTGGTGGAAGGCCCCAGTAAGAGAGGCGAACAATTGTCAGGTCGGACCGGCACCAATAAGATTGTAAATTTTCCATTAAATTTCAATAAATCAGGCGATATAATTAAAGTAAAGATTAAGCGCGCCTTTGTCAATTCGCTGAGAGGCATGCCAGCCGAATGAAAGGGAATTTCCGCAACCGAAATCATGTCATTGAGTGAATTTGAGACACCATGCAAAAGGATATCAACTATTCCGAAGAACCCATACTGATCGTTGATGACGATGACCACCTGAGGGAGGTCTTCGAGAGGCTTCTTGAAGCCCTCAAATTCCCCGTAGACTCGGCCTCGGGCGGTCGCCAAGCGCTTGAATTGCTCGAATCGCACGAATATTCCTTTATGCTGACGGACATGAAAATGCCCGAGATGGACGGCATGGAATTGATCGGCAGGGTCTCCAAGGCATATCCGGAAACAAGCATCATTGCCATGACGGGCTTTTCCGAGGGATACCGGTATGTGGATGTCATCAATGCCGGCGCCAGTGATTTCATAAAAAAGCCCTTTGACCTTGAGGAGTTGGAAGCGAAAATCAGGCGGGTCATCACCGAACGAAACATGAGACGAGAGCTCAGCAGGTTGTCCATCACCGATTCCCTCACCGGGCTTTACAACCAGCGCCATTTCTACTCACGCCTTAAAGACGAAACCAAAAGGGCAAAAAGGCAGGGGCTTCCCTTGGCATTGATCCTTTTGGACCTGGATAATTTCAAGGCTTACAACGACACCTACGGACACCTGGCGGGCGACGAAGCCCTGCGGAATTCGGGAAAATTGATCGGGCAGAGCATCCGTGAGGGTGTGGATTCGGCGTATCGGTATGGGGGGGACGAATTTGCATTGATTCTTGTGGGGGCGGACCTTTCTGTGGCCGAAGATATCGTAAAGCGTATCCAAGAATCCTTTTGCTGCAACTGTGACATTACCGCCAGCGTTGGGTACGCCAAATTTTCCGAGCACATGAGCATCAAGGATCTAGTGGCAGAGGCCGACAAAAACCTTTACGCGGCCAAGACACAGCGAAGAGATGTTCAATCAGGGTTTTGGATTCCTGCTCGAGAAAATTAAGGGCACCAG
>CAYNYM010000278.1:0-5178 GCA_964401325.1 uncultured Desulfobacteraceae bacterium
CCACAAAGGGCCGCCACTGGGATTCATAGGGAAAGAACCCGAAAATGATAAACCGCAGATTCGACCATATCACGGACCAGCAGGCGCCGGTCGCTTCCCTGCACGCCGTACCGGTGGTATTCCAGACACTATCGATGAATGCCCACCGGAAAAACGGCGGCACGATTTTCCAGAGAAGGAAAAGGATGACAATGGTGAGAATGGAATTGAAAATGCCGTTGAAAAGATTGGCCCTTGCCCATCCGATGATCCCCACACTGGCTACAGGGGGTCTCAACTCATCCGTCTGTGTTCCTTGTGCTATATTTTCCATGTCAAACCAAAAATGACCAATTTTAGTCGTAAAGGTTCATTATCTTTCAACCAGGGCCGCTTTTTTATTATACCAGTTCATAAAGGCCGAGGTGGACAGGCTGAAAATGAGATAAACCGCCATAATGAGGGCCACCCCCTCAATGGATTGCCCGGTCTGATTGATAGTCGTATTGGCCACGGAGACAAAATCGGGGTATCCGATGGCCACGGCCAGGGAGCTGTTTTTTGTCAGGTTGAGCATCTGGCTCGTGAGAGGCGGAATAATCACCCGCAGGGACTGGGGCAGAATGACCAGGTTCAGCACGAGGGCGGGTCTCAGGCCGATGGCCATGGCGGCCTCTGTCTGGCCTTTGCTGACCGACTGAATCCCCGCTCGAACCACCTCAGCCACGAAAGCGGCCGTGTAGAGGACCAGTCCCAGAAGCAGGGCGATGAATTCCGGGCTGAGCGCCATGCCCCCCTTGAAATTGAATCCCACGAGTTTGGGGATATCCATGGCCGTGGGCGCGCCAAAGGCCAGCCAGGTCAAAAGAGGAAGTCCGATGATGGTCGCCAGGCCGACACGAAAAGTGGGAAAGATCTTCCCTGTTTCGTCCTGCCTCTTTTTCGCCCAGCGGCGCAGAAAATAGACTGCGACACAGGCCACGATGAGGGCCAGGAACATGTATTTGTGGGCCGGGTGTGATGCGGGAACCGTGAAGGCTACTCCCCGGTTACAGAGAAAGAGGCCGCTCATGGGGGAAAGGGCCTGACGGGGTCCGGGCAGGGCCTCGTAAAAGATGGCATACCAGAAAAAGAGCTGAAGGAGGATGGGGATATCCTGCATGACCTCGATGTAAATGCCGGCAAGCTTGGACAGTAACCAGTTGCTCGAGAGTCGCGCTACCCCGACAATGGTGCCGAGGATCACCGTGATCAGAATGCCGACAAAGGAGACCTTCAGGGTGTTCAGGGTGCCCACGATGAGGGCGCTGAGGTAGGTACTTGCCGCTGAATAAGGAATGAGGGATTCACCGATCTCAAAGGAGGATTCCTTTTGGAGAAAACCCCAGCCCGTGGCTACGGATTGTTTTTCAAGATTTACGAGGGTGTTGGATATAAGGTAGTAGGCCAGTAGCCCCACCCCGCAAAACACGCCGATCTGGAAGATGACGGCCCTTTTCTTGGGATCAAGCCAGAATGGGACTTTACCCGGTTGATTGTTGTCCATGAATCTGTCGTTTCCTTTTGCAGGGCGCCCCTTTCATTTTCTAAAATCAGCGGATTTGGGACGCGGTCTGCATAGAGGTCCGCGTTAAATTTTATTCTTCGAATCGAGTCTATAAGACTGTAGAGTTGCAAAAAAAGTGCCCCTGCAAGGAGCACTTTTTCTGCTTTTTATCTAAACGGTGATGCGTACTGCAGACCGCCTTCCGTCCAAAGGGCATTCAGCCCTCTGGCAAGTCCGAGGGGTGTATCGGGTCCTACATTGCGATTATACACTTCGCCATAGTTCCCTACCTGCTTGACAATATTGTAAGCCCATTTTTCATCAAGACCGAGGGCCTTTCCCATACCCGGGATGACCCCCAGAAAACGCTTGATTCCGGGGTTCTGACTCTTGAGCATTTCATCGACGTTTTTAGACGTGATGCCCAATTCCTCGGCCTCTACCAGGGCCATGACCGCCCAGTTGACGATGTCAAACCACTGATCATCCCCATGACGAACCACAGGGGCCAGAGGTTCCTTGGAGATGATTTCCGGAAGAAGGATGTATTCGGCCGGGTTTGGCGAAACGGAGCGCTGGGCGGCCAGCTGGGAGGCATCGGAAGTCAGGACATCGCAACGACCCGCAAAAAAGGCCTTGTTGAGCTCTGCAGTGTTCTCGATGACGACCGGTTTCCATTTCATGCCGTTTGCCCGGAAAAAATCCGCTGCATTCATCTCGGTGGTGGTTCCCGGAAGGACGCAGACCGTGGCGCCTTCAAGTTCCTTGGCGCTCTTCACCCCCAGTTTTTTGGAGATCAGAAATCCCTGGCCGTCATAGTAGTTGGGGTGGACGAAATTAAGACCATTGGTCGTCTCGCGGGTCAGGGTCTGGGTGGTATTACGGCACAGGACATCAATTTCCTTGGACTGAAGGGCCGGAAGACGCTGCACGGCCGTCAGGGCCACAAATTTTACCTTGTTCGCATCGCCGAACACTGCGGCGGCAACGGCGCGTCCCGTGTCTGCATCGAGACCCTTCCAGGCACCTTTTTGGTCGGGCATGCTGAAGCCAAATACGCCGCCATTAACGCCGACCTGGACGAAACCTTTTGAACGGACTTCATCCAGGGTCCCGGCCATGGCCATACCCGCCGTGACCAGAACCGCCACTGCCACCAATACTACGCACAATTTAAATCTTTTCATTCCTTGTTCCTCCTTTCCAATTAACTGTGAGTGTTGTGGGATTGCAAAGATGCCATTCCCCTTTAATTGTCTGCACGAAATCGATATTCAGTGGGTCGCCCAAAGAAATGACGCCCTACGGAACCCTCGGGAACAGGATGCGCTAGAATCAAAGGAAAAGGTACAAAATAAGTAAACCTAACACGAAAAGAAGGATATTTGCAAGGAAAACTATATCGTTAAGCAACTATAATTCTCATAGATTTTGTAACGTTATTGAATCGTTAGTATTTCTAAGACCCTCACGGCATCATGAGGAGGACTTGATTTTGACAAACAAGACCTGATCTCATGTCGGATGTGATCCAACAAAAGAACCCTTATCATCTGTCTTGTTGGGATACAATCGTTGCCCATGGTCTGATCTTTTTCAACTCATGCCGAAGTTTACACTCGGCGACTTCAGTGTCATGTGCAACCTGAGCGCGCATCCAATAGCCATTAGATAGACCCAAAAAACGGCACAAACTCAAATCAGTGTCCGCAGTAATGGCTTGTTTTCCTTTGACAATTTCGCTGATACTCTGGGTAGGAACGCCGATCTCCTTTGCCAAGCGATACTGACTTAGCCCCGGCTTGAGGAATTCTTCTAAAAGAAACTCACCGGGGTTTACGGGTTTAAGCTTACTCATAATTGATTCCCCTCAATGGTAGTCCACGATCTCAACGTCTTCTGCATTGGCTTTTTCCCAACGAAAACAGATTTTGTTGTCTTAATGGCGTAAAGCCGGGTTGTGTGCGTCGTGGGGTTGTACCTCAAGAAGATGAGGGAAAGTGGAAATGCTGAAACCTGAAACCTCGTCCCTCTATTGAATGGTTCCGAGGAAATTGGCGGTCGGTTCGAGCGAAAAAACAATCGTTTTTACAATATCCCCCGTTGTACAGAGGCTTCGTGTCCCCATCGGGAGGAGGAGGGAGGAGCCGGTGCAAAAATAGCGGTCCTCTTCGTCATCCGGTTGATGAAAGGTGACGGACGTCAGTTCACCACGGGAAGGGTAACAGATCTCGACGGTGCGGACATCCTGATCCATGAACCCTGCCAGGCTACCAAGATAATCCCGTGCCCGGATGACCCGTTCGATATCCGTCTCGTATCCGCTTCCCGTATTTGATACCGCGTCCTCGACGCCGTCGGACCCCAGGCTCTTGAAACGCAGATTGAGGCCTTGGGGATTGACGATTTCAGCGCCCTCATCCGAGATCTCGAAGCGTTCGAATACCAGCGGATTGCCCCAGCCGTCCCGCAACACCCCGGCCGGCGCCTCCAGGTAGGGGCCGTGCCATCCGATCCATAGACGGGTGTCGTCCCCGGTATAGCCCCAGGCGGGCAGGTCGGATTCAGCCCCGTAAAGGGCGGCCAGGCGGTCGGTCCAGAGGCCTGCGGGCTGCCCGGCCTCTCCCGGCAGTTTAGGGAGTTCACCCATATCCGCGATATAGCCCATGTAACGGCGTTCGCCTGCGAGATGGGTCGGCGGGACCCCGAGCAGAGCCTGTTCGATGCTGTCCATGATCTCTAGGGTCGCCTCGTAACACGCTTGATCCCGGGCGCTCAAGGGGGAGATGGTCGTTACGATCAGGGCGATCATGCCCATGATCCCCAGCACGACCAGGACTTCCATGAGGGTGAAGGCGGGTTGTGATCGCAGGGTTCTGGTTTTTAAAATTCTTCTGATATTCATATCTATTTTTTACGATGAGAAGGCTTTAGGTATGAGGTATCAGGTTTCAGGTACCAGACCAATTTTGCTGACACCTGATTGCTGATACCTGACACCTGATTGCTGATACCTGACTAATGTTTCAGCTTTTTCATGAAGCCGTGAAGCATCTGCTTGATCTCTTTGATTTGCCGATCTAATTCCATGTACTCCTTTTGCTTGATCAATTTCAAATCATGAGCAAGAAAAAGATGGTATTGGGTTTCACTGGCTGAACCAGCCGCAATACTCAGAAACCTGGTAAAGTCCCGATCGCCGTTTCTCCCGCAGCCCTCGGCAATGTTTGCCGGAATGGATGCCGCTGACCGCCTGAGCTGAGATACAAGACCAAAACGCTCATCATCGGGAAAGTCCTTGGTCACACGGTATACTTCCAGGACCATCCGGTGGGCCTTTTGCCAAACTGTCAGCTCTTCATAGTTCCTCATCGCCTTCCCTCCGATACCTGATACCTGAAACCTGTCACCTGACTGCTCTTATGAACATTCAAGTTTCTTTCGATCAATCCGCACGCTTTTCCCCAGAGGCGACGCTCATACCTGAAACCTGACACCTGAGACCTGATACCTTTCTCATCTTTCCAACGGACTCCTCACCGGACCGCTTCCGAAGATAAAAAGCACCATATCGTCCCCGATATCCACGTAGTCGGGGTCATCCGGATCGGTGATCTTAAGGCGCTCGAAACAACGCCGTTGCTGGTCGGTCA
>CAYNYM010000279.1:0-5170 GCA_964401325.1 uncultured Desulfobacteraceae bacterium
AGTCATATGAACACGTCGCACCAGGGCGGGCTTTAGTGACTCGTAACTATTTTTGCTGATATTCTTTCATAACCAGAACGGCATTGTGCCCTCCGAACCCGAAGGACTGGGACAGGGCCGTCTTTATGGGATAGGCGTCTACTTTTGTGACAAAGTTCAGATTCCTGATCGGGTCATCAAGATTTTTGCATATGTGGGTCGTTTTATTTTTAATGCTCAATACCGTCACGACGGCCTCTATGGCCCCTGATGCCCCCAGGGTATGCCCCAGGAGGGATTTGGTCGAATTGACCAAGACGTCTTTTCCAAAGACCTCTTCAATCATTTGGCTTTCCGTCTCATCGTTCAAAGGGGTGCCTGTGCCGTGGGTATTGATATAATCGACATCCGCTGTCGATATACCCGCATCCTCCATGGCCTGATGGATCATTCCGATGATACTGGCCCCGCTCTTCTCCATCATCATGATATTGTACCCGTCACAGCTTTCCCCGTATCCTATGACCTCACCGAGTATTTCGGCGTTTCGCCCTCTGGCGTGCGCCAGTTCCTCGATCACAAGGACGGCTCCACCGCCCTGACTGAAAAGGAAACCCGTACGGCTCTTGTCAAAGGGTCGACTGGCCTTCCCGGGTTCCTGGTTGTCCGTGGTCAGGGCCCTGACCGCGTCAAAACCCAAAAACACCGCCCCATAATCATCATAGAGGTATTCGACGCCGCCCACGAGGGCCAGGTCGACCTCACCGGATCTCACCGCCTTGAAACCATAGCCGGCGGCCACGGTGCCCGACGCACAGGCAGAGCAAAACGTGAGATTGCTGCCCAGCAGTCCGAGTTTGATCCCCAGGTTTCCCGAACAGGCATTCGGCATGGTCATGGACACGCCGAAGGGGTTGAACCGTTTAGGGTGTCTCATGAGTTCCAAGACTTCCCTCAGAGATTCTACGGCATGCGGATCTTGCGTTTCATCGAGGGTCCGGCTCAATGATGCTTTTTGACGATTCAGCATTTGGTGACTGAAACAGCTTGCAAATGTACCCAGCCCTCCCACACCGGTTCCCATAAACGCACCAAACCGCTCACTGTCGACCGACGGAATCAAAAATGTGTTTCTCTTTTTATCCTTCAGGGTATATTCGATTCCTGCGGAATCCAGCGCCTGAAAGGCACAGGCCAGGGCGATCAGACTTGTGGGGTCCAATTGCTTGGCCTCCAGCCTGGTGATGCCGTATTTCGAAAAGTCCACATCCGGCAGGGGCGACCAGATCCGGGAATGGAAATCCGAGTATTGGAGCCAGTGGTCGGGGATCCCTGAAACACGGGTTTTTCCGGCAAGACAATTTGACCAGAACTCATCCACATTTTGTCCAAGGGTGCTGATTACGCCCAGGCCGGTAACAACCACACGTCTTTTCATCATCCGATCATCCTAAGAAGTTTCTTTTTGAAAATTCAAGATATAATTTACGGCATCGCCGATGGTGAGGAGTTTCTCCGCATCTTCATCCGGAATCTGCCTGTCGAAGGCATCTTCAAACTCCATCAGCATGGTGACGATGTCCAGCGATTCGGCCCCCAGATCATCAGCAAATCGTGTTTCCAATGAAAGTTCCTTTTCTTCGGTGCTGAATACCTCTGCAATGACTTCTTTAACTTTCGTGAAAACCTCATCAAACCCTATCATTTCAGCCATGCCCAACTTCCTCCTCGTCAGCTTTACGATTACGTCTTTCTGAATTCAATGTATTGCTTTAGCCTTTTGAAAAGAAATTGACATGACCCGTCCATACCTGGATTCGTCTCAAAAAGCCAAACAGTTACAATTTTATCATGATCCGAAACCCTGCGTCCTTATCGCAGTGAGGTCGCCTTCGATCTATCCCCAAGGGTTGCCGTAAGTTCAGCTTCAGATATCTTCGTCCCTTCGATATCCGCAACGCCATAAAACTTGACCGCCCATGAACTCTTTTTTAAGAATTTTACATTGATGGTCAGTTGATGTCCCGGCAAGACCGGTCCTCTGAATCTTACTTTGTCCATCCCCAGGAAATATACCGGTGTGCCGCGTGCATCCTCAGGCAGGGATGCATAAGCAAGAACGCCGCCCGCCTGGGCCATGGCCTCCACGATCAGCATCCCGGGCATCATGGGTCTGCCTGGGAAGTGCCCCTGAAAAAACGGCTTGTTGGAGGTGACATTTTTTAATGCAACGATCCTCTCTCCCGGGACGATATCCAGGATCTTATCAATTAGAACAAAAGGATACCGGTGTGGGAGCCTTTTCAGGATTTCATGAATATCCAGAGTCATCCTTATACCATTACTCGCAGGGGTGCTCTATACGTCTATTCGCTGGTAAAAACCTGGTCCTTTAAGGCCAGTCGAAGATCCCGCCATCAGCGGGATTGGAGTCCCAGTACTCCGGGAGTCTTGAAATTCCAGTCTTTTTTTGTGATCTTTTGCCAATGCAGGTCGCGAAGTGATACCGCAACTTTAGTCACTCGAAATTTTAGTCACTTGTAACTTTTATTCCTCTCCGGGATTAAGTTAAAGCCGGGGACGCTAAACCCTGATTTTTCTCTTTAGGAAACAGCTCTCTGCCTGTTAGAGAGGTGATGCCCACCCCGATTCGAGGTCTGCTTCTGCGTAAGCCGTTATCATCGTGTCTTCAATTTTTTTTCTCACGGTCTCGATTTGCGCCCGATCCATGTCTTGAGATACGAAAAATGCTTCCCCCCATCTGATGGTCACGTTACTGAAGGGTTTGGGTACCAGGAATCGATCCCAACTCCTCATAACCCAGGCCTTGTCCGCCGACACAATGATCGGCAAAATAACGGCACCTGACAATTGTGCTATTCGAACAAGCCCCGGCTTGATCACGCCTTTCGGTCCCCTCGGCCCGTCAACGATATGCACGACGGCAGGGTTTTCCTTTAACCCTTCCAGAATTTTAGCAAAGGCTTCTCTTCCTCCCCTGGAACTCGACCCTCTGACGGTGACAAGCCCCAGGCGCCGGGCCATCTTTGCAATGAGTTCCCCATCCCTGCTTTGACTGATCATGACAGTGAGCTTCATGCTCCTGAATTTAGCGGCATAGGCCAGCGACGGCAAGAGACGTTGATGCCACAGGGCGACGACAACACGCCCATACTGCGCTAAATGCTTCAAGGCTTCTTTCTCGCCGACTACCTTGATCCTTAGTAGGGACAGATAGAAACGAAGGAAAATATAACAGACAGGAATGAGGTGATATTTAAAGATGAAGCGGGGTAATTGGCTGGCCAAGGAAAAATCTCCGAACGCTTCAAGCCCTGTAAGCGGGCTAATTAAAGAGAAAAGAAACTAATTTTTATATTTTTTAATATAATGTAAATAGGCTTGTGTCAAGTTAAATAGCGTTTCAGGTTTCAACAACGAACATGATTGTGATAGAACGATAACGTGTAAAAAGAGCGGGAAGCTATAAGGAGGGGGCAAGATAGGGGAAGGCCTCTTTAATCGGAAAACAAGGATTCCCGCGGGCGTTGCCCAAAGAATAAGGCCCGCAGGAATCACGATGCCTAGAATCGGATCCTAGCGCTTCAAAGAACGAACGGCAGCGGCAATTTCACTGCTGAATTCTGTTAAGGTGCGGTTTTGGGCATCCACGATGCCTGTTGGGTCGATCGCGGAAGCCCCGGCGCTAAAAATGGATTTCCTGATAATTGAAGGTGCCTTGCTTCCCTTATTGACAACTTCCCAGAACACGGCCAGGTGGGCATCTCCATTGGCAACCAAACTGTCAAAACGGGTCACATCGATGATAATCTGAAAGTCCGCCGGCATGGTACCACGGCGGTCATAGGTAAATATCTTCGGTGTGTTCAACAATAAAGAGAGATTCTCCGCCTTTTCCTTGCAGCAGCGCCTCCGGATGCCTCTCGAGATAATCCGTCAGGGAATGCAGAGAACGGGCCGCTCCCCCAATCTCATCCAGTGCGCGATTCAATTTATGTCGGGTGTCTGACTTCTCTCCAGCGAGACTATTCACTGTGACCAGGGTGTCTTTTGCCTGATCCATGGCCCGGCGCGCAGAAACCAGGGCCTCCTGTGCTTTTTTACCCACGGGTTGAATCTGACCATCGGTATTTTTAAAAAGCTTCCGTGCATCGGTGGAGACGGTCTGAATTTCTCGCGATGCGGTTTTTAAGAGTTTTTGTGTTTGGCTAACCATTGTCTGAACGCTTTCTGCGAGGTTGTTTACATGGCTGTCGGTATCAGTGACGAGACGCTCTGCATCCAGGACCAGCCGATTCAGATTTTCGCTGGCCGTATTGAAATTGTGCACTATTTTTAAAATCTCAGGATCCCCTAACAAATTATCGATCTTCTCAATAACTCCGAGCAGTTTATTGGCAATCTCATCGATCGGCAATTGCTGAAATTTCTTTGCAAGCTGATCCATGGAAGACGTTATGGTCGGGATTTCAGGATAGGCGGGTTCAAGTCCGCTCAAACGCACGGGCGTGTCAGGAAAAAAATCAATCTCGATCATCAACTGCCCTGTTACGATACTCTGGAGGGTCATCTGGGCGCGCAATCCGAGTTCGATCAGTCTTTTGAGCTGCAAATCGATATTGCGAGCCTTTTTATGTTTGACTTTTATTCGACTCGGATCAACATCAATAATGATGGGGATATCGATGCTGAGTTTTTCCGGATTTGCATCCAGGACAATACTGCTGACCGAGCCGATCTCCACGCCGCGCCAGACAACCGGCGCGCCGACACTTAACCCTTTGACGGATTTCTCAAAAAACATGATATATTTGTTCGTCTTTTTGAACATCGCGCCGCTGCCGAGGATGATCACCCCGGCGATCAACAGCGCAATCGCGCTGATAACGAAGCCACCGATCACGGTTTTACTCACCTGTTTGGCCATGACGAGCACTCTCCCGTTTCTGGGTTCAAAGGTTCAGAGGTTCAGTGGTTCATATTTCTGGGTTTGGGGGTTCAACGTTGGATGTTCGATGTTGGATGTTCGATGTTCACTGTTTGCCTTCCTCAACTCTAGTCATTTTTTCATTTCCACTACTCCAATACTGGTTCTCCTCCCCATTAATCCAACTCCGGCGGGTGTCAAGGGAGTTGTCACCTGAAACTGTCCTATGCTGCATTTAACATA
>CAYNYM010000280.1:0-5160 GCA_964401325.1 uncultured Desulfobacteraceae bacterium
GAAGCGGACTGGACAGTCCCCAGGGGATACTGGCGATTTTGGTCAGGATGGGAATATTGGCGGTCTTCAGGGTATGACGCCCGGCCCCGAAGGCCTCCACGGCCTTGCCCTGGTAGAAAAAGACCCCGGCCTGGCTTTCTCGGACGGTCAACTGGGCCCCGAATTTGATCTCCCCGGAACCCTCCTCGGGTATTCGGTGGACCAGTTCCTTGCCCGTGTCGTCGAACCACTCCAGTACTTCCAAGAAAATGACGTTGTTTGTTCCCATGCCCGTCCTCCTGAGGTGTTGTTTCCGTATCTCCCATTCTATCGACCGAAAAAGGCTGAAACGTTAATCCAAACGGAGTCCACGCATCCTAAAAAGAAAGGGTCGTATCACTCTCCGCCGCGAGGTTCACCACGAAGGGGCCGCCCTCGATCGTCACCCCGTTGAGCATTTCGTCGGGAGAGAGATATCGGCGATCCACACAGGCCTTGCAGGCAATGATGGGGGCGCCATTTTCCGTAAGATAGTCGATAAAGGGCTTCATCTCTTCCCCTGTGATGGCCTTGACCCCGTCGGCCATTCCCAGTTGGGCCCAGATGACGGCGTCGTCGATCAAGACCACCCACACGTCATGCCCCTGTTCCTTGGCGAGTTTGGCAAACTGGAAGGCACGGGTTGCCCTGCCCGCCTTCTCAAAGCCATTGGAAAGGATAAAACACATCTTCTTGGCCATGTCAGTCCCTCCTTGTAGAGAACACCGGCCCAAAGGACCGGGGTTGGGGTTTACCCCAGGGGGTATGTATCTTACCTGGGGTGCCTGGAGTGCCGGGTCTGCCCGGTAAGAGGATTCTTGATAAGCCCCATGTGTGCCTCTTACAGGACCTCATGTCTGTTGATAAACGACCGGTGTTTCACGATTTTTTATCATTTGTGGCTGAAATGATATCTGATCCCTAATCATAGCACAATAAAGGCGCGACAATCCTTCCAATCGACAAATGACCCAAAACTCCTGATCCGGTTACAATCGATCAGGGGCATGTCAGGGCGGGGTAATTTTCTGACAAAAGAGAAAAAAGACCCCCGGGGTTGAATTGCCCGGATGATTTGGGTAAGCTCATCAAAAAAAGAGCTCAAGAAAAAAGGACGGCACCATGGGTGTTCATGAGGATCTCGGGGACCTGCTCATGCCCGAGGCGGAAGGTATCCGAGTCAGTGAGGTTCGTATCGGGCTGGGCTATACGGCGGTTTTACTGGAAAACGGTCAGGCCGGTGTTGCGCTGACCTTTCATGCGGAGGCTGCAAAGGGGTGTACGGTCTTTTCGGGGCTCAACCCCCTTGCCGGAAGGGAGGCCTCCGAACTGCTCGGCTTTCTGGCGTCCGGGGATCCGGTTGAGGCGGCGGTAGGCCTGGCCACGGCCAACGCCGTCAAGAATACCATGAAGGAGGGCATGAGGCAGGGGGACATCCTGGATTATCTCGCCATTGATCCGGATGATCACGTGGGGATGGTCGGTTTTTTTGCACCGGTGCTTCCCCGACTCAGGGAAATGACGGCATCGGTCCTGGTCTTTGAAAGGGTCACGAAAAAGCAGGGAGATCTTCTGCCCGAGCAGGATGCCTATCGACTCCTTCCCCGCTGCCAGGTGGCCTTGATCACCTCCACCAGCATCTTAAACCATACCGTTGACCGCCTGCTGGAAGCTGCGGCCCCCTGCCGTGAGGTGGTCCTCCTGGGCGCCTCCACGCCCCTTGTCCCCGAGGCCTTTGCGGGCACACCCGTTACCTGTCTTTCGGGAATCGTCGTGACCAGGCCCCAGGATATACTGCGTATCGTCAGCGAAGGCCGTGGCATGCGTTACTTTAAAGAGAGCATCCAAAAAGTGAACTTGAGCCTGAGAAGGCCGCTATAAGGGGATCGGCCTTTTATTTTTTCGGACCCTTGAAGGGCCTTTCGAGAAGAATTCTTGTGTCCGCCACCGCACAGCCCTGCCCCTCGGGGAAGACGATCAGGGGGTTGATGTCCAGTTCCTTGATTTCCGGGTGGTTCGTCACCATCTCGGAGAGGCGCATGAGGCAGAGGGTCGCGGCCTTGATGTCTGACGGGGGATTTCCCCGCACGCCCTTCAGGACCTCGTAGGCCTTGATCGACCGCACCATCTGCTCTGCCACATGGGTGCCAGACGGAAGGTCACATCCTTGAGGGCCTCCACGAAGATGCCCCCCAGCCCGAACATACAGATCGGTCCAAACTTGGGATCCCTGCTGGCACCGAGTATGACCTCCAGGCCCTTCCCCGCCATCTGCTCCAGCAGCACCCCGTTGATGCGGGCCAAGGGGTTGTATGCCTTTGCGTTGGCAATGAGCTTTTCAAAGCCGATCTGGGCCCGGGCAATGCTCTTGACATTCAGGCGGACCCCGCCCGCATCGGACTTGTGGACGATGTCGGGAGAGTCGATCTTCATGACGAGGGGAAGCCCGATCTCTTTAACGGCCCCTTCGATCTCAGAGAATTCCTGAACGAGACGGCTCTTGAGGAGCGGAAATCCGTAACTCCTCAGGATTTCGGCGGCCTCCTTCTCGGGCATGTAATAGGTGTCGCGATCCTTGAGTCTGCCGTGTATGATTTGGGAGACCTTTTTCGGGTCCTCCAGCAGTCGCCAGATCTCTCGCTTCCTCCTTTTTCGGGGTTCCTGCCTCTCCACGTACTGGACCATGGCCACCATGGTCCTGGCGGCCTCTTCCGGAAACACGTAGTTCGGGATACCGTTTTGCTCGAGGTATCGAGCTCCCTCCGACACATCCACAAGCCCCATGAAAGAACAGAGGATCGGTTTATGAACCTCCCGGGCGACCCGGGGGACGATTCTCGCGGTTTCCATGATCTCCGCAGTGGCGGCGGGGGTCAGGATGACGATGGCTCCGTCGACCCCTTCGTCCAGAAGGGTATGACGGACCGCAGCCTCATAGCGCGCACATCCCGCATCCCCGATGATATCCACGGGGTTGGCTACGCTGGCCGTGGGCGGAAGATGCTCCCTGAGCTTTTGCTGGGTCTCGTCCGACAGGGAGGCAAGTCGCAGGCCGGGGCGGATCAGGGCGTCGGTGGCCATGATACCGGGCCCCCCGGAATTGGTGATGATGGCGATCCGGTTCCCCTTGGGAAGAGGCTGCATGGAGAAGGCCTGGGCATAATCAAAAAGCTCACTCACGCCTTCCACCCGTTGGATGCCGCTCTGCATGAAGATGGCGTCATAGCTTGCATCGGAACCGGCAAGAGACCCCGTATGGGATGCGGCGGCTCGGGCCCCCTCTTTGGATCGACCGACCTTGAGGGCGAAAATGGGCTTGCCGGCGTTGAAGGTGATTTCCCGGGCGATTTCTATGAAGGCCCGTCCTTCGACAATATCTTCCAGATACATGATGATGACGTCCGTTTCCGGGTCGTCTTTGAGGTATCGAAGAAAGTCGATCTCGTTTACGTCCGCCTTGTTTCCGATGCTTACGGATTTGGAAAACCCCATGTTTCGGCCTGCGGCAAAATCAAGAATGGCCAGACACATGGCCCCGGACTGGGACACCAGCGCAATATTGCCGCTCTTGGGCATGACCCTGGCGAAGCTGGCATTCATCCGAACGTCCCGGTTGGTATTGATGATCCCCAGACAATTGGGGCCCAGGAGGCGGATTCCATGGGCCTTGGCCAGGGTCTTCAACTCCTCTTCCCGTCGGATGCCGTCGCCGCCTATTTCCTTGAACCCGGCCGTGATGACCGTACAGGCCCTGACCCCTTTGAGAGATGCCGCTTCCACGGTCGAGGAGACATGATCCGAAGGAACGATGATCACCGCCATATCCACTTCGTCCGGGATATCGCCCAGGGTCGGATAGGCCTTTACCCCCTGTACGGATCTGGCTTTTCGGTTTACCGGGTAGAGAATCCCCTGGTAGGGGGCTTCGATGAGATTTCTGAAAATGGAAAGACCAATGCTGCCCTGGCGGTTTGTCGCCCCTACGACCGCAATGGACCTGGGCCTGATCAGGGCATCCATACTTGGCCGGGCCTCTTTGTTTGGCGAGGACCCTGAGTTACGAAAGGCCGCATCCCCGGATACCGGGCAAGGCTGTTTTCTTTTTCCCGTGGTATCCATGGATTTCCGGGGATCAGCTTGAGAGGGCATCTCCGATATCCCCTTCGTCAATGTTTCAGCCATGATCACCTCTTGTCCTTGAACGCGTTGATTGGAGATATCTTCTCAGTTCTTGGCGCCGCGCTTTTCATTCTCCACAAAAAACGAGGCCTTGATCACGTGTTCCCGCACGTTGTTCTGAAGGATGGTTTCGATCTTTTTACCCTCGCCCTCCTGTCCGAATTCGGAAGTGATCACAACGCACCGCCGGACATGTTTCTGGTTGGCCTCCCTGACCACGGAGAGCACACGGTCCGAGGGAACGACGATGACGGCCAGATCCAGGGAGATGGGAACATCCGAAAGCCTCTGATAGGCAGGTATTCCCTGCACGGATCCCGAGTCGGCACTCACGGGATAGAGACTGTCCCCGAAACCGGCCTCAATCAGATCCTTGAAGATTGAAAATCCCGCCCCTCCAGGATATTCGGAGGCCCCGACCACGGCGATGGCCTCGTTTTTGATGGGGCGGACAAGCGTTGACAGATCACTCATGATGGACTCCATGTACCTTTGAGATGCCTGCAACGCGATCCCTGGGGATCGCCTTGCAGATGGTAGACTGCATTGACAGGAGCTCAATAAATGCAAAAGCAGTGCCATGCTTTACAAAATGTATAAGGTTCCAAGTGTCTGTAACCATAGTGCTTTTATCTTAAGGGATGATGCCGTTGCAGCCCGAGCCCCTGTCCGGAATCTTTTCAGTGTGTAAAAGAAAGGCCTTGGATGGTTTCCGGAAAGGGATTTGCGTTGTCTTAAAAGGGGGGGATCGAATGCCCTGGACAAGATCGGCGCAACAACAGACGCGGCATTGAAATATCTTTGAATTCGAGGTAGAGAGAGGAACGGAAAGGAATCATCGGGGAAAGATCATGAATTGGTACAGCCTTGCCATTATCTCTTTGTTTTTCATGGGGACCCAGCGATTTCTCTACAAGGTCTCTGCGGAAAGGCAGTGCAATACGGCCTGGACCACATTTTCCT
>CAYNYM010000281.1:0-5156 GCA_964401325.1 uncultured Desulfobacteraceae bacterium
CCCGGGACAGAGGAATGTGGTGGGATAGAATCCGCTTTATCTTGTTGTGCTGACTTTTTTCCTCGGTAAAGACAATCTGTTTGCCGTTGGCCTCCAAATGAGTCCGGAGGTTTTCCACCAATTTGGAATATTTAGGCATGAGGGGATGGGTGACATCGTTCTCATCGATCCCAAAGCGAGGAAGTCTTGTGGTAACATGTGCCTCGGCCAATTCATGGACTGTCATAACATAGGCGCCCCCCTTCTTCTCGAGTGTTGGGGAAACGGGGACTTTCTGCTTGCTCGGCTTGCCGTCTTCATCGTTTATCGTAGCGATTACCGTTTGGGGCAATTCGACGGCTAGTTTGTCGACCTTTTCCTTGTCGCTCATCCGGAAAATAAAAGTCATAACATGGTTGTAAAGGTCCATGTCGGTCGTGACCCGATCCATTTCCCGGATAACGGAAAACATACTGGTCCCGGACCCCGGTTTTGCAGCATCGGCTGCGTCTTCCCGCAGACCCTCATAAATGGACTGCTGCTCATCGGTTAATTCGACCTCCTCATTCAATTCCTCATGAGGAGGCAAGGCGAGCTTGACATCTTCCGCGTTTTTCATGATGACGTGCTTGTGAAAAAGAGTCCTGAGCCCGTCCAGGTTCCGGAAACCTGTCAACCCGTCCTTGGTTTTCACTTCCCCGCTGACCATCACCTTGTCCACCGGCTCGATCTTCCCGAATACGCGGACAAAGTCATCAACCGTGTAAACGTCAAACCGCTCGAATTCTTCCATCGGCGTGACATAGGAGAGCATGTTATAGATTTCGAAAGGTGAATTGGTGACAGGCGTAGCCGTTAGAGGATAGACCCCTCGCCCGTTATTCAATTCCCTCAACACACCCGTCTTCATGGTCATGTCAAGAGCGCGTTTCGAGGATGGGGCAGTCGGCAAGTAAGCAATATCTTGAGTGTTTTTGCCTGCCATGTAACTATTTTTGTAGTCGTGGCATTCGTCGATTATCACATTGGTAAACCCCATATCCTCAAAATACGGCAGCTCACCCTTCTTTGCGGTCCCTTCATCGGCATACATGGTTTCGCGTCGAGCCGAATCTTTCGCGTCCTGGTAGGAGACCTTTCTCTCAGCCTCTTGACCGCCGCCCACCAGGCTGTTGGCAACCTTGTCGCTGATCAAGCTCCGCTCGACCATCTTGTCCGTATACTTGTTTTTTGTTTCCGGACGAAGAGGGATGGATCCAAACTTCTCCTTAGTCATCACGACCAAGGACTTTGATGTGGTAGGGATCGCCCACATCTTTTCCCAAATGTCTTCCTTGTTTTTCCGCTTTACCAGGAGGTCCTGAAATTCGGGCTCGTTGGTGAATTTATTGATCTTCTGGCTTCCGTTTTCGTCCAGCACCGGCTCGCGCACGATGTTGCCATCCTTCCCCGTTTTCGGTTCCAGTCCGACAAAGAGCACGTCATTCATGTCGCTGACAAGGGCGTTCACCTCGTGATACCAGTTGGAGAGAACCGAATCCGGCACCACGATGCAGGTCTTTTTCGTGCGGCCCATTTGTTTGTTGTAAAGGTGAAGAGCGATTGCGGAAAATGTTTTTCCAAGCCCCGTATCCAGGCTCATGAAACCCCGTCCCTCTTCGGAAAGGCGGCGAACGGTAGCGCTCTGAAAGTCCCTCAATTGCACCTTGCCAGACATCCCCTCTATCTTCAGGGGAGTTGTCTCGTACTCATAGGGCACATACCCATTGAATTTGCGGTTGTAGGTGCCTGCAATCTGTCCTATGTCGGGGTGCTGCTGCATCCAAGCGTTGAAGTTCTCCGTGATCGCCGTAATCTCGCTCTTATAGGCCTCAATGCGTTCCTGGGCATTTTCCCCGGAAGAAGTGACCTTGCCGCCATTGAGGTATTTCATGAACTGCTTTTGAAAGGTCTTGTCTTCCAGGCCCCAGAACTCCCCGAAAGGATCATCGTAGTCATCAACAAATCTGGTCCGGGTCCTTATCTGACCATCGTAATCTTCTTCCTCGTATTTCTCCCACCGGCCGTAACGCACCGGATACCCGGACTCTTTCAGGAAATCCACCATGTATTTGCGAGGTATCCATTTATCCTGCAGACCGAAAGAGATATCTTCGGTCTGAGTAAGGTGGAGCTTGGACTTGATCAAATCAATTTGCTGTTGCCATTTCTGCCGTAACCGATCATCCTCCTCATCCGCCATGGCTACAGTCAAATCGGATATTTTTTCGTAAACATCCCCTGACGTATACCGGCCCAAAGGCATCACGAACCCATCCGGAGTAATCGCGATATTCTCCACGTTGGACAGATCCTCAAGGGACACTATCTTCATTCCCCCGGAATAGAGCCTTTTGATGTCCTCGACTTCGATTGAGGATATCCCCTCTCGGAGAAAAAGGTGCTCAACGATGGACTGAATGTTTGTGGCATCATATTCGAGTTGGTCGCTTATTTGGGTGCCGGCCAGAAGATCGGAAAAGGCCCCCTTCTCATCCACGGCATTCATGAAAAGCCCAAATTCCCTGGAAGACTCCCCGGTCAACCTGAGCTTTCCATTGTGTTTGGGGTGCCCGTACTTTTCGATTTCAGAGACGACGACCTCTTGCAGCCGTGTCCGCTCCTCATCATTATCCGGATCTGCCTGTAACCGGGCGATCTGCCCGCCTATCAAGGTTCCCCTAAACGCCTGCTCTCTGAGCCGGTCATCCGATTGACTCATGGCGAACTCGACTGCATCCCGATGGAGAGGGGAAAGGAGGTCCGGCCATGCCTTGTAAACCGCGAAGAGGTTATCGCAGGAAAGGGTCAGAGGGCCGCCAGGAGTTCCCAGCACGTCTTTCAGATCCCGAAGGGACCCTACGCCATACCTGTCCTCATCAAGGGCCGTATCGTCCGATTTTGTCTCTATTACAGAAACCCATTGACCGTTATCGAACTCACATTCCCGGCCGTTAATGATCCGGCGGTCCCCTTCGACATAGCTCGGTGTGGGGGCCGGAGCCGCCTCGAGGGCACCCCAATCAATCCGGGAATCAAAACGCACTGCCAATTTTTGCTTTATCGCTAGGGAATCGATGTCCCCATCAACGACCTCACGGCTCCACCGGTCCCCTTCAATTTTCGGGATGTATTTCCCCTGGATGAATCGCTTTCCTTCGCCCAGCCAGTACCGACCCTCTATGAATTCATCCCAAACGACTTTAGTTTCCTTGAGGGTGTCAAAGGCAATGTTGTCAATTCGCTCAAGCAAGGCCTTGGGGTGCTTTTTAAAGACGACAATATCGACGACCGTATCGGTCCCTTGTGCCCCAAAGGCTTTAGACGGGAGTTTGTGAGCGCCCAAAAACTCCGCTTTTCTGGAAAGAGCAATCCGGAAACGTTGCCACTGGTCGTTCTTGGAATTCACGATGTTTCCAGGGACCACCAGGCAGGCCAGGCCTCCGGGTTTGATCTTGTCAAGAGCCCGAAGGAGGAAATACCGCTCGATACGTTTCTCGTTCTTATAGGCAGGATCCTCGTGGACGCTCTTCCCTCGTGCATCCCCGAAGGGGACGTTCCCAACCACCGAATCGAAATGATCATCCTCGGTTACGGAGACGATGGATTCAAATGATCCTGTATTGATCACGTCCTCAGGATTGAAAAACTGGGCGATTTTAGACCCTGTGGGGTCAATGTCCGTCCCGGTCATCACGACGCCATCCGGCTTCGTGGACGGAAAGACACCGCCGCCGACACAAGGATCCAGCACATTTCCATTTTCGAAGCCGTTCGCCTTCAGGGCGTCCCAAATACCCTCCGCAACGCCTGTCGGAGTGTAATACTCGAACTGGCTATTCTCGGTAAGACCGCCGCGGCCGGAATACTGTTTCAGTACCTCGGCGTCTTCAGGGGTAAGGTCCTCCGGATCATGCACCCTTTCGAGGATTTCCCGGGCCATGGCGTTCAGGTTCTCCCTGGTCTTTATCCCCCGGGCCTTCAGGCCGAAATCCGATCTCAGGTTTTTGTAGTCGGTCAGGCTTTTGGGAGGATCCTGCCCAGGAATCTGGTTTTGATTCAGACCGAAAACAGAAACAAACACACTGGCTATATCCTTGAAAGACCGGGCGGCTCGAATCGCCTCCAGATCAACCTCTTGGGCTACGGCCCTTTCCAAGATCAAATCGATTTGTTGCGGCATCGGCATAGCTTTGTTCTTCCCTGTCTGCTTCGATATTGAGATTTGTGAAAATAGAGAGGGGCACCCGGCAAGGGCGCCCCTCGGGGCTTTATTCCCCGCACAATTTCGAGGCTTCCCTTTGATGCTCAATATGTTTTAAGAGAAGCATCCGGTCGCAAGGGGTCGGCAATTGCGCCGTCCATCATTTAGCACCCGTGATCATATTGATCGACTTGTTCCTCGCGCCTTTTTTCTCGGCGCTGCGGCCGATCACCCAGATCCCGCAGACGCCGCACCACGCCCACCAGAATTCTTCCGGGAGAGTCAACGTCGGCAGGGACTCATTGGTAAACCAGGCGATCATGGGAAACACCACATGCACAAGGAAGATGAAAACCAAACCCGCGTAGACCAGGCAGGGCCGCGCCCGCTTGGTGAAGGCGTCCCCCTGGTTCATTTCGGCAACGATAATTTCTTTATGCGCTGCGACCACGGTGTTTTCCCGTTTCTCCAGCAGCTCCTGAAGCTGGAGCTGTGCCTGAGTTTTTTCCGTGTCCGTCATCTTGGGAGGGAAAAACCGCTCCACCACTCCCTTTGCCAGGTCCGCAACAGAACCGAGTCCCGTGATATCAAAGCTCATATTTCTCCCCCCCTTCAAAAGGACCTGAGGCAAACGCCCCACCTATCTCTTCCATAAGCACGTCTTCTTTATTTTTTTATATAAAGTTATAAAGTAATCTTTTAATACACGCAATAAAAAAACGCCTTGCAAGGTGAGCCCTGCAAGGCGTTTCCAGGGATGAGGCATAGGAAAGCTTATGTCTTGCTATCTTTTAGTGCATCAGGCAATTCGGCTTGCGCCATTTCTGTCCTGGCCGCTATCTTCTGTTGCGCCCTGGCAAAGGCCTTTTCCCTCAGATCCTTTTGAGAAACATCATCCGGATCTTCATACCATTCCAGGTCTTCCAGGAGCGCC
>CAYNYM010000282.1:0-5146 GCA_964401325.1 uncultured Desulfobacteraceae bacterium
CGGCGACGAAGAGATCTAGGCGGGGAAAATCTGAGAAATCAAAGGCGCTTTTTAATGCTTCCATCCGAACAATCCCCTGGGTCGAACGACCATGATGACGAAATAGGCCGCATAAACCCACATGTATTTGAAGGATGTCATGGGGACATCCGCCATCCAATCCAGGTCAAAGGTATAGGTGAAAAAGTCCCAGAAACCGGGGAGTTCCGTGATAAGACCCACCACCAACGCTGCGAAAAAGGCCCCAGGGACGCTGCCGAAGCCCCCTAGGGCCACAATGGCAAAGGCGATCATGGTGAAAAGAAGGCCCACGAACGGATTCACCGACCAGAAATTGACAAGCAGGGCCCCCGCAATGGTGACGGACGCGCCCCCCACGCCCCAGGCCAGGGCGTTCATCCGTTCCGTGGAAATTCCCATGTAACGGGCCCCCTGGGCATCCAGGGCCGTTGCGGTGAGGGCCTTTCCGATCCTTGTCCGATTCATGATCAGCCAGACCGCCGCAAAGGCCACCACCGACAATCCCGCAGCAGCAAGTTTGGTGGCGGGAATAACCACCCCCATTCCCACCTCGAAGCTCTTACCCACGAGGACGCCGTGATGAAGGGCCCTGTCCTCGGAGCCGAAGATCAGCAGGGCCAGGTTCCGCAGAAAGAGCATGAGGCCGAAGGTTCCCAGCAATTGGGCAACCATGGGGCCCCTCAGAAGAAATTTGATAAATCCGTAGTAGCAGATGACGCCCAGCAGAAATCCGACCACCGCGGCCACCGGCAAGGTAAAGATGGGGTCCATGCCAGTGACTTGAGCGGTCAAGAGGCCCGTGTACATGCCGATCATCAAAAATTATCCATGGGCGAAATTCACGATATCCATAACCCCGAAGATAATCGTAAGCCCCAGGGCCATAACGGCCAGGACCATCCCGATCAGGATACCGGCTACCAGGGATCCTATGAGGATATCCATTTTAGTCTCGATTTCCTCCTGTCAGTGAAAACCCCTTCTCCGACCCCGGAGGCAGGGCGGGAGAGGGGATCGAGTTACGGAATAATCAATACCCGGGGAAAGGATAGATCATGTCCGCGGAAGACACATCAAAGGGATATACAATCTCCAGCCCCACCGTCCCATCGGCCTGTTTCTGATACTGACCGATGAGACCTGAACCCAGGACGTTCTGTCCAATCTCTTCTCCCGCATCAGAGAACTGGATGCCGGCCCAGGGTACCACCAGTTCCTCACCCGGGATATGGAGGGCCTTGGCCGCGGTCTGGATATCGGCCGGCTTGGTCGATCCTGCCTTTTCAAGTACGTGAACCCAGGTCTGGAGCCCTGTAAATGCCCTAGCTGAGGCGCCGCCCAAGTCATTCCCGGTTTTGGCCTTGTAAAGGGCGTTGACCTTTCCGGCCAGAGCCTTGATTTCCACCACCTTAGGCAGAAACACGGTCCGCGTCATGATCCCCACAATATTTTCCCCAAGGGCACTTCTGAATTCCGGTTTCTCGAATCCGGCGTCCTGTCCCCAGATAATCTTGGGCTGAGCCTTTTGAGCCTTCAGGGTTTTGACCATCAAGATGGCATCCGAGGTGTAGGAGGTGAAAAGCATCACATCGGCCCGGGAAGCCTTCATGGAGCGCACTTCGCTGGAAAGGTCGGCGGACTTGGCCGCATAAAGAATCTGTTTCCTGAGATTGTAATCGTATTCTTTGGCGAAATACTTGATCAACTCGGAGACATGTGATCCCCACTCCGTCTTCTCACAGGCCGAGGAGACATTCATGATCTCCTTCTTGGGGACAGCCTTCACGCCTTTCACCTTGCCTTCGGTCAGTCCCTTGAGGAGCTCGAAGAGGTCCTTGGTAAACCACTTGTCATGGGGCGTGGTGCGCCAAAACCATTTGAAGCCGCGCTTGTTCAGGGCGGGCGAGGTAGAAGACCCGTTGATCATGGGGATGCCGTACTGCTCGCAGACGGCACTCACGGTCTTGGTCACCGAGCTGTGGTAGCACCCCAGAATACCGACCACCTTATCATCCAGAATCAACTTCTTGGCAAGGTCTGCACCGAGGGTCGGATTGGCCTCGTGGTCTTTGAAAATCAGTTTGATCTTAGCCCCGCCCAGCCCCTTGATACCCGAATTCTTGGCGATCGACATGGGCAGTTCCGCCATGATGTTGTTCGTGATTTCCGCGGCCAGTTCGGCACCCGCCCGGAGTTCACGGCCCGCTGCGGCCGCTCCACCGGTCAGGGGGTATATGACTCCGATCTTGATTTCTTCTACGGCCCATGCACCGGAGGGGACAAGGAGTCCGGTAAGGGCCACCAAGCCCAAAATAACCATTCCAAGTTTTACCGCCGATTTCATTTTCTTAACCTCCTTCCGTGGACCAAAGGCCCCTGTTAAAAGTTTCATTTCCCCAAAACCTCAAATCAAAGGTCGGGGTAGAACCCCAAAGAGCCCGCATTTTTTTCCTTGATGTGTAGCGACAGGGTGAGCGTACCGGCCGCAGTCAGTATTTATTTTACGCTGAAAAGACAGGTTCAATACCAGTAACAGTTCATTCAAAAGAGGAGCGGGAACAGAACAGGCGAAGCCCGATGCATGCATTAGAAAGCCGAAAACAGCTGTTTTCTCTGATTCACGCGAAGGCCTTCTTTCCGTGTGAGCACTTGCCGATTACTCAAATTCCGGGTTCGCCGGGGTGATGATTTATTGAGAGACCGCCTTCTATGTAAATCAAAAATCATGCTTAATGAATGGACGCAATATTAGAAAATACAAGATATGATGTCAAGCCATAACAGGGTTGGATCAATGGCGCCCATCGCTGGGACGAAGAAGGAAGGCCCCTTTATCCGCGGCGGACCTGTTAACGGCCTTATGGGAAATTCAGCGGCAGGTGTATCAGAGGATGGTCAGGTGGTCGTCCCTCAGATCGGAGACGAACATGTGCCCCGGGGCGTGGGTGATCACGAGGGGAAGCTTTGCGGATGTCACGGCCAGACTGGATGTCACGCCACAGGCCCAGAAAACAGGCATCTCATGGGGATGGATCGTGACGGAATCGCCGAAATCCGCCTGGCCCAGATCCCGGATCCCGATCTCTTCCGGTGAACCCATGTGCACGGGGGCGCCGTGGGTGAGATGAAACCGGGTCGTCACCTGAACGGCCCGGATCGCCTGTTCCGGGGTCATGGGTCTCATGGTTACCACCAGAGACGAATGAAAGGGGCCCGATGGCCGGCAATCACGGTTCGTGATATACATGGAGACGTTCTTTCCTTCCTCCATGTTCCGGATGGGCAGCCCGGCCGCTACCATGGCGTTTTCAAAAGAGAAACTGCAACCCAGCAGAAAGCACACCATGTCTTCCTGAAAGATCCCCTTCACGTCGTCCAACTCCGTCTTGAACTCCCCTTTCTCATAGATCCTGTATTTGGGCAGGTCCGTTCGAAGATCCGCGCCGGGAGCAATCCCCGGTTCGAACCGGCCCGGTTCCAGGACGTCCAGGATGGGACAGGGCTTGGGGTTACGCACACAGAAGAGCAGAAAGTGGAAGGCCTCCTCCTTGGGAAGCATCACCAGATTGGCCTGGACGTAACCGGCAGCCAAACCCGTGGTCGGTTCCGTCCATTCTCTTTCTCTTATGCGTTTACGCAATTCAACGGGTGTAAGGCTTTTTTTCATTATTGAACGTCCTGATTCGTTTAGTTTATTAGCTTTTGATGGCAGGAATATTTATTGTTTTTATCGTAAATTTTGATCAACATGTCAAGGCCATTGAAGGAATTTGGTGGAAGAGCCCATGCGCAGGATCATTGACAGATGAAGACGGGCGATGGGTGCCGTGCGTTTCAGTCCTTTTCATTTTCTCTGCCGTCTCGCAGGGCCGGGACCCTTTCCCCCAGGATTTCCCGCAACACTTCTATGTTTTCCTTGGGCGAGATCTCATGGGGACAGACCTCAGTACATTTGCCGCAGAGGATACAGTTGAAAATGCCGGAACTGAAGGCCACCATGTCCCGGTTTAATTCGTCCCGGGGGTCGAAGGCATGCCTGGCAAGCTGTACCAGGCCGGCGGGGCCCAGGAACTCATGCCGTTTCTTTTGAAATGAAGGGCAGACCGAGACACAGGCGTAACATGCCACACAGCGGCTCACCCGTTTGAAACGCTCGTGGTCAATAGGGTCCACCCACTCGGGTTGGTGTTCCGGAACGCTCACACGGTCCAGAAACAAACGCAGACCCTCCATGCACCGGTCGTAGTCCTGACGTTCGAGGACCAGGTCCCGGACAACGGCCAGATTGTCAAGGGGCTCGAGCTTCAATTCTCGTGTGGCGGTTTCCCTGCACATGAGTCCGGGTTTGCCGTTTATCTTGGCACCGCACAGGCCGCAATGGCTGTTGCGGCAGCAGACGCTGAAACTGAAGCTTCCATCTATGTTTTCATAAACATGGTTCGCCACATCGAGCACGCTCATGCCCGGCTCAAAGGGATACTCATGGGTTTCATAATAAGGTTTTTCGTCCACTTCAGGATTGTAGCGGAAAAGCGTTACGGTCCCGATTTCCATTTTAAATATTTGCCTCCTCGGGGCGAATTTCTGTGAGATCCACGGGAACGGTGCCCAGTTCCAGCTTGTCGCCTCTTTTCCGAATATTGATGTGCCGCAGCCACCTTTCACCGTCCGTCTCGGGATAATCCATGCGGAAGTGCGCACCTCGGCTCTCGGCGCGCTGAATCGCGGCCTCCGTCACACAGCGTGCGGTTGTCAGAAGAAAATTGTTCTCGATTCCCTCCACCAGTTCATGGTTGAATCGCCTGGACCTCAGGACCGGAGACTGCCGATCCAGATCCGCCTCCAGTTCTTCGATCATCCTAAGGGCCGTTTCAAGACCGTCTTTTGATCTGTAAACGCCCACGTGCTCCCACATGAGGTTCCGCAATCGCCGACGCAGATCAACGGGCCGTATGCCGTCTTCACGGGCAAGCATCTTTTCGGCCGGCTGGGTTGCTGAAACGGCCTCCGACGGATGCACGGAGGCCTGCGGGGTTTCTGCGGCCATCCGGGCCGCTCCCTCACCGGCGTGTTTCCCGGATACCAGGAGTTCCGCCAGGGCGTTCTGGCTCAGACGGTTGGCCCC
>CAYNYM010000283.1:0-5145 GCA_964401325.1 uncultured Desulfobacteraceae bacterium
CAGACCCAGTCCCGATCCTTCAATTCCTTTGGATGTCTTTTTCCTGATAAAGGGCCTAAAGATGTCCTGATGATATTCCTGTTTCTTTAGACCAATGCCGTTGTCCCTGACAGAAAGTATGTGTGAGTCATCCGATTCCTTATAGCCGATATCAATTTCGCTCAATTCCTCACCTCCGTATTTTAGAGCATTGTCAACAAGGTTCCTCAAGGCCCTCAATATGGACAATCTGTCTGCCTTGATTTCAGGGATACTCTCAGGCTCCGACCACTTAATTCCCCGAATGCTCAGCCGCGCGGAAAATTCCTCTCTGATCATCATCAGCGCCTCTTTGACATCCAGTGTTTCAATAGTCAAAGCCGCTTCCTTTGTCGAAATGAAGACATTGACCTGTTCAATAAGTGCCGCGATCTGTTCGGAAGTCTTCAAGATAAGATCACAATACTTTTGCCCTTTCTCGTCAAGAATATCGATATAATCCTTATGCAAACGTTTTGTAAAACCATGGAGGCTGATCGTAGGGCTTTTGAGATCATGTGAAACCGAATAGGCAAACATCTTGAGTTTTTCATAACTTTCTTTTAGCTCTTCTTCCATTTGCTTTCGATGGGTGATGTCTCGGTAGCTGGCATAAAGCGCCCTGCTTTTGTCTCCGTATCGGACAGGGATGGCCATAAGGTCCACATAGACCGGGCTTCCGTCCTTCCGGAATCGCATGGTTCTAAGGCTAACCGGCTCCCCCTGACCGACCCGGTCGGTTATTTCGGATGATTCCTTATAAACTTCGCCCGACGCGATAAGATCATCAACCATCTTTCCAAGCGCCTCTTCTTGGGAATATCCAAACATTCGGGTAAATGCGGCATTTGTTCTCGTGATATGATGATACTCATCGCACAAAATAATGGCTTCAGGCGCACTGTCTAAGAGATGTTCGAGGTAGGCCTTCTCCAGGTTCAGGCCTTCCTCTTTCCGCCTGAGAAAGAGGACCTCATCTTCCAGATCCTTTACCCTTTTCCTCAATACCTCGTTTGGCACATTCTCTTGCATCATAAAAGCCTCAATCCAACAAAAAATAAATTATTTTCATCTCATTACAGCAACGATTAACATCTATAATATAGTAAATTTTAATTATTTAGTAGGTATTTTATATAACTTTTATGATAGACAGGGCTCGAGGAATGTCCTAAACTGCCGACGCATTTGAGCCACTGCAAAAGGAGAGTGCGAGGAATCATCCATACGCCTGAGTGCCCTCGAGAGACTGTGAATGATCCGAAAAAATGAAGATGCGCCATGCCCCTATTGCCCTGAGGAATGATGAAAGATAGCCGTGTGAATCAAGAAACATCGCAACTGAAATCAGAGGATCATATTTGCTGCCTCTATGACACGGAGGACGAGGGGTGGTCACGTGCGGGCAATCTCTTGCTCCGGCGGGTGGATCAGGGCGAAAAGGTGATCTTCATTCTCGACGGATCAACCCCTGCGCCCTTGCAAAATCATCTATTGGATGAGGGATTGGACATCGAGGCCCTTTTAGAGGCAGGACAGATAAACATCCTCGGGGCTGAAGGCGGCCCCATGGGAAAGACCCCCATCGACCCGGCAGAAATGTTGGGTTGGCTCCAATCCGAGACGCAGAAGGCCCTTGCCGACGGATACACCTCCCTGAGAGTGTTCGTGGACATGTCATGGGCGCTTCAGCGGTTTTGCGGCACGGAAAAATTGATAGAATACGAGGCCAGACTGAATGATTTCCTCCCCGGGAGAGGATGCTCGGTCGTTTGCCGATATGATATGCGGCGTTTCGAACCCGCCCTTCTTCTGGACGTTCTGTCAACACATCCCATCATCATCAAAGGCAACGAGGTCCTTGATAATTTCTACTACCTCCCCCCTGCGGTCTTTTTGGGATCAAATCCCGCGTCGGCAAGGCTCGGCCATTGTCTAAATAATCTTTCGGAAAACAGGCAGGTGGAAGAGGATTCGGAGAAATCGCACCCCATTTTCAAGGATATCGAGGGGATAAAATCGGAAAGGCAATTTGCCGATATCATCAATTTCCTTCCTGACGGGACATTTGCCATTGACCGTGAAGGCAGAGTGGTCGCCTGGAACCATGCGATGGAAGGAATGAGCGGCATCAAGGCGGAAGACATCCTGGGTAAAGGCAATCATGAACATGCCCTGGCATTCTACGACACAAGGAGACCCGTGCTGATCGATATTGCTCTCGAATCCGATAAGGAAACGGAGAAGGAATATGCCTATATTCACAGGGGAGAAACCGGAATCATCGCGGAAACCGATCGCCCTCTCATCAATGGGCAGAAGATCTACCTGTGGGTCAAGGCGGCTCCAATCTTCGATCACAGGGGAAATGTGACCGGCGCCATTGAATCGGTCCGGGACTTCACCGATCGCAAAGAGATGGAAAAGGAACGCGAACGGCTCTTCCTGGAGCTTCAGACAAAGACAAGGGATCTGGAACAATTGGTCTATGTGGCGTCTCATGATCTCAGGTCACCCCTGCTGAACATTCAGGGTTTTGCCGGGGAGATGGACACATCCCTGGTCGAAGCACGCAAGGTCCTCGCAGAGGAAGGAAATCTACCGGATCTGAAGGAAAAGCTGTCGGCGATTCTGGGGGATGACATCCCCAGTTCACTGGCATTTATTTACGCCAGCTCAGCCAAGATAGACGCACTCATTTCGGGATTGCTGCGGCTGTCCCGGTTGGGAAGGGCCGCACTCAACATCGAAAGGCTGGATGTCAAAAGGATCGTGGATGACGTGCTCAGTGGCTTCGAGTATCACATCAAGGGAAAAGGAATAAGGCTGGAGGTCGAAAACCTTCCGCTTTGTCAGGGGGACGAGATGCAAATCAATCAGGTTTTTTCCAACCTTATTGATAATGCCATAAAATTTCTCGATCCCGGCCGTCCCGGTTTCATCAAGGTCTCAGGCGTGGAAGAGGCCGAGCGCGCCCTTTATTGTGTGGAGGACAACGGGATAGGCATCGGAGGGGAAAACCGGGAAAGAGTATTCGAAATATTCTATCGTCATGATCCCGGCGCGGCCTCCGGAGAAGGCCTGGGACTGACGATCATCAGAAGGATTCTTGATCGCCACCATGGAAGGGTGTGGATTGAATCTGAATCGGGCGTAGGGAGCAAGGTTTTTGTCTCTTTGCCGAAGGGTGAGGACAAATAAGGGGAGGAACCATATATGAAGCATGAAGTCGTGGTCATCATGGCGGAGGACGACGAGGGCCATGCAGCCCTGATGGAAAGGAATCTGAGACGTTCGGGTCTCAAAAACGAGATCATAAAATTCAAAGATGGAGAGGAAACACTCAACTTCTTTCTGCGTGAGGGCAAGGGACCGCACCGGGCATCGGGTGTTCGCTACATCCTGTTGCTGGATATTCGCATGCCTAAAGTCGACGGCGTCACGGTCCTTCGTCGATTGAAACAAGACCCGGAATTGACAAAGATCCCCGTGATTATCCTCACGACCACGGATGACCCCAGGGAGGTCGAGGAATGCCACAGATTGGGCTGCAGCAACTATATCACCAAGCCGGTGGGCTATGAAAAATTCGTGGAGGTCATAAGACAGTTGGGTCTTTTCCTGTTGGTGGTGCAGGTGCCGAGGATTAATGGGGAGTTGGGTCATGGAAGCGCTCTTGAATGCTGATTTTACCGAAAAGCCCCCCCCCACCATACTCACTGTGGAAGACGATGAAGGACTGCTGTTGCTGATTCAAAGACGGCTCAAGCGCGTGGGATTTCATGCCCATGGCGTATCCAAAGGGGCTGAAGCCATTGCATGGCTGACCTCCCATGCCTGTACTCTTCTTCTCTTGGACTACCGGTTGCCGGACATGACCGGAGAGGACGTGATCAGGACTCTAAAAGAACGGGGGCTCGACATCCCCTTTATCGTTTGCACCGGTCAGGAAGATGAGAGCGCAGCGAAAGACATACTGGGGCTTGGCGCTCGGGACTATCTGGTCAAGAACAGGACATTCTTCGACCGGTTGAGTCAGGCCGTTAAGGCAGAGGTAGAGCCCTTTTGAGGAAGGCAATTAACATTGCAACCATTTCCTCAAATTCCCCATAACCCTCCTCACAGGACTTCGCTTCATCAGGAGCCAATTCACTCAATAGGCCGAGGAATTCCCCGGCGTGTTTCTTTTCCTGACTGATAATATACGAAAAAACCTCTTTCGTGAACTTGTTATTCGTGCTCTCAACGGTCTGTCGGAAACAGTTGTATCGTCTCATATTCCGGGGCAACCATAAACCGCCAGGTGCGAACCAAATCCTCGCGTTCGAAAAATTGTATGACTTCAGCCTTTTGAAAAAATGGCGCAAACGTATTCACCGCTTTTACGCGGATCTTGCAAAAGACCTGCCCTGATGTTCTACTGTATCGTCAACCACACCGAAAAGAGGCTGTGGCATAAAAAAAGACCGTCTATCCATGACGAACGGCGGTCACGGACACGCCAAACACAACAGGAGAACATGATGCAAACCATCCATAAAGTCACCATACTCGGCGCAGGCGCGATGGGCGCTTTCTTTGCGAGCAAATTTCTTGATGCACCCGATTTTTCGACATCGGTCCTTGCCCGGGGCCCGCGCTACGAGCGACTCAAAAACGACGGCCTGGTGGTCAACGCAAAACCCTATAACCTCCCCGTCACCCACCCCGAGGAGGTGAGCAGCCCCGCCGACCTCATTATCGTCGCGCTCAAGCATCACCATCTCCCCGAAGCTGTGCCTGATTTAAGGCGCCTGATCAACGATCAAACCACGATCATTTCCATCATGAACGGGCTCGACAGCGAAGAATGTCTGGGTGCCGTCTATGGGATGGACAAGATACTCTACACCGTTTCCGTGGGCATCGATGCGGTTCGCGAAGGGAACAGGATCACCTATTCCAGGCCCGGCAAACATTTCTTTGGTGAGGCCTCCAACACCCGGATCAGCGATCGGGTCCGAGAGGTCCAGAAGGCCTTTGACCGGGCGGGAATCGCCTATGAAACGCCGACGGACATGATCCGGACCCTGTGGTGGAAATTCATGATCAATGTGGGGATGAACCAGGCCTCTGCTGTCATGCGGG
>CAYNYM010000284.1:0-5083 GCA_964401325.1 uncultured Desulfobacteraceae bacterium
CAGCTGTCAGCGTGTGATTTGGTTTTTTGAATGACACTTTCGTTTGCTCAAAAAAAGCTCCCACCATAGGGCATGAAGGGGAAAGAGGTAAAAGGGTTCCGGGTTCACCGTTCAAGGGTTGAGAGAGGTTAAGGATCAAATCCTAACGCATTTTCAGATGGAAAAGAGCGTTTACCGCCCGCTTGTCCCGTGTGAGCGATTCGTTCAAAATGCCAAGTTAGCTAAAGAGAGCCTTGCTGACGAATCGAAAAGAATGCTTCGATAAAGGCTTCGAGCCCTTGCGGGACAACCCGTCCTTGGCTTTCACTCTTAAATCTTTCACCTTTGTCCTTTAGCCTTATTATCCCTGCGTCTCAGAGTTTCTTCGCGGCCTACTGTTATGAAATTTTAGCCTTTCACCTTTGACCTTTTCTTTTCACTCCTCCCTCTCCCCTTTAAATTTGGCCGCGCACTGATCGCTGCAAAAATAATACACCTTGCCATGAATGGCCCGTTTCACCGCCTCCCGCCGGGGAATATACGTCTTACACACGGGGTCCTGCACCATCTCGTCGATCACTTTTCCGTCCGGTTTTACCCGGAGCTCCTGACGCGGGACAAAGAGGCCTTTTACCAGGCGGAACATGATGTGGACCAGAAGGGCCAGGATGATTACACGCATGGACTATTCCTTTAAAGGGTCGACTTCCTGATCATCGTCCGGCAATCCCTCGAGTAATTGGGTCATCGTTGCGCCCAGGGATGGATGGGTCACCTCCGGTGCCAGTTCTGCCAGGGGGAGGAGGACAAATCGCCTCACATGCATGAGGGGATGGGGGACCTTCAGGTTGTCTTCCCGGATGATGCTCTTTCCGAAGAGCAGGATATCCAGATCGATGACCCGCGGGCCCCACCGTTTTGTCCTGACCCGGCCCATGGTCTGCTCAACGGCCATCAGTTGTCTCAGCAAATTCTGGGCCGAGGCCCGGACCCCTAAAGAGACGACCCCGTTGACATACCAGTCCTGCCCCTCCACGCCGACAGGCCTTGTGAGATACCATCCTGAAATCCCCGTGACCTCGACACCCGGTATGCGTCTGAGCCGATCCACGGCCTCGAGGCAATATCGATGCCTCTCTCCCAGGTTGGAGCCGATTCCTATGTAGGCCGTTTCTTTTTGAACTTCCATGAATGTCTTTCATCGCACTGAGATCGGGAAGGTTTTTGTTTTGTAACTGTTCAGGTTGTTTAGGCTGTAGGCTAAAGGCTATTAGTTTCCGAACCCTTCGCTATCCGCGCATTGATCGAAGCAGGGCGCCCAAAACCTTCTCGGCTTCCACAATTTTTGATGGAACTAAAACCGCCGCCCTTCTCATTTGAGACGTCAAACCATACATTTCTTCTTTGGGAAATTCCCTGGTTGCTCGATATGTGATCACGCATATTTTCTTCCTGCGGTACCTCACAGCCTAAATGCCTACAGCCTATCTAGCTGACTAGATACATTCATCTTTCCTGAATATCAATCCCCTTTATCCTTTCAACGGCCTCCTCGAGCCGCCCCCTTTTCTGGGTCAGGGCGATGCGAAAGTACCCTTCACCCGGCGCCCCAAAACCGTTTCCGGGGGTGACGACAACCCCCTTGTCCAGCAACCGGCTCACAAACTCCGCTGAGGTAAACCCCTCGGGCACCCTGACCCAGAGGTAGAAGGTGGCCCGGGGATTGTTCAATTCAAACCCCGCTTCCCTGAGCCCTTTGACCATCAGGTCTCGCCTCCGGGCATAGGTCGCCCGCATTTCCGCCACGCAGGCCTGATCATGCCTCAAGGCCTCCTGCCCGGCCAGCTGGAGGGCCTGAAAGGCGCCCGAATCGATATTGCTCTTGATCGCCCCGAGTCCCTGGACGGCCTCCCGGTTGCCCACGGCAAAACCGATCCGCCACCCCGTCATGTTGTAGGTCTTGGAAAGGGAATGAAACTCCAGGCCCACCTCCTTTGCCCCCTCCGCCTCCAGAAAACTGGGGGGGCGATAGCCGTCAAAGGCCATTTCCGTATAGGCCGCATCGTGACACACCAGGATCCGATGCTTTTCGGCAAAGGCCACGACCCGATCGAAAAAGTCGAGATCGGCCGTTGCAGCCGTCGGATTGTTGGGATAGTTGATGAACATCAGTCCGGCCCGTTTCGCGATGTCTTCGGGAATGCCCTCCAAATCCGGCAGAAAGTCGTTCTTTCTTTCGAGCGGCATGAAGTAAGGCTGTCCGCCCGCAAACAGCGTTGCGATATGGTACACGGGATAACCCGGAGACGGGACCAGGGCTGCATCACCCGGATTGATAAAGGCCAGGGGGAGGTGGGCAATGCCCTCCTTGCTGCCGATGAGAATGACGACCTCGTTTTGGGGGTCCAGTGCAACACCGAATCGGGTCTTGTACCATTCGGCGACGGTCTCCCTGAAACCGTTCATACCCACATAAGAGGGATATCTGTGGTTGGAGGGATCCTCAGCCGCCTTTTTCAGGGCCTCGATAATGTGGGGAGGTGTCGGCAGATCGGGGTCGCCGATGCCCAGATCAATAATGTCCACGCCTCTGTTCCTGACCTCGGCCTTTTTCCGGTCTATTTCCTTGAAAAGGTAGGGTGGCAGGTGCTTGAGCCTGTCTGCTTTTTCGAAAACCGTCATGTTTACGTCCTTTATTACTTACAAAAAAACTGTTTTAATCTTCACCATGAAGCGCATGGAATGAGGTTAAAGGTCAAAGGTTAAAGACTGAAAGCTAAGTATGGGTTCTTCCGCAAGGGCTCGAAGTCCTTATCGAATCGTTCGTTTCGATTCGTTAAAAAATACTCTCCTTGGCGAGCTTGGCTCCCGAGCAAACAAGCGGGCAGCAAATGCTCTTTCCAACTGGAAAACACATCATAATATCCGCGAATCAAATCACTTCGCGGCATTCCATCCTTCCAGTCGTCCTTATCTCTTTATCCTTTCGCCTTTTTCCCCTTCATGTCCTTCATGCTCTTCATGGTGATCTAAACGATAAATGACAGGACATTCATGCCTGACTGCAACTTCTACCGAAGCCCGAGCACATCCTGCATGTCATAAAACCCGGTTGGCTGATTGACGACCCATGCGGCCGCCCTGAGCGCGCCCCGGGCAAAATTGTCCCGGTTATGGGCCCGATGAATCACCTCCAGTCTTTCGCCGATTCCCCCGAACATCACCGTATGCTCCCCGGTAATATCCCCGGCCCGCCAGGACTGAATGCCGATCTCCTCATCGGAACGCTCTCCGATGATCCCCTTCCGTTCATAGACCGCGGCCTTGTCAATGTCCCGGCCGACGCAATCGGCCAGAATCCGGGCCAGTCGCATCGCCGTCCCGCTCGGGGCATCCTTCTTGAGTCTGTGATGGGCCTCCAGGATCTCCATGTCATAATCCTTGCCCAGGATTTTGGCCGTCTCTTCTACAATCCGGAACATGACATTCACCCCGACACTCATATTGGGCGCCATGACGCAACGCAGTTTACCGGTAAGGGCCTTTAGCTCCTTTCGCATATCCTTATCGAAACCGGTCGTCCCGATGACCATGGCCAGGCCTTTGGCGGATGCCGTTTTCGCATTTGCCAGGGTCGCATCAGGCGTGGTGAAATCAATGAGGACCTCCCCGAGATCCATGAGTTCCTCGAGGCTGCCGGCTATCTTGACACCCAGGTCTCCGAGGCCCGCCACCCGGCCCGCATCCTGCCCCACACTCGCGTGATCCGGTCTTTCAAAGACCCCTCCCAGGTCCACTTCGCCGCTCTGCTGCACCATGTGAAGGATGCGCTGCCCCATGCGTCCCGCAGCACCTGCTACGATGACCTTTGTCATTTTTTTCGCTCCGTTATAATAGCTGTCAGCTTTGACCTTCAACCTCAAATAAGCTGATAGGTTTTGAGAACGTCCTTGAGCCTCTGCAGGTTTGCCGGTGACATGGGGGCCAGAGGCAGTCTCATCTCCTCCCCGATCTTGCCCATGAGTGATGCCGCGGTCTTGACGGGCACGGGGTTTGTCTCATAGAACATGGCCTGACTCAAGGGAAGGAACCGGAAAAAAAGTTCCCTTGCCTTGTCCACATCTCCGTCCTCCCAGGCCCGGACCGTCTCGGCGGTTTCTTTGGGCACGATGTTGGCAACGACCGAAATGACCCCCCTACCGCCGATTGCCAGCACCGGCAGGGTCAGGTTGTCATCGCCTGAAAGAAGCGTAATCTTTTCCCCTGCAAGGCGCACGATGTCACACATCTGCCCGAGGTTGCCGGAGGCCTCTTTGACGGCCACCACCTCCGGGAGTTCCGCTAGACGGGCCACGGTCTCGGGAAGCATGTTGACCCCGGTCCTTCCCGGCACGTTATAGAGCACCTGGGGAAAGGGGACCGCTTCGGCAATGGCCCTGTAATGCCGATAGAGCCCTTCCTGTGTGGGCTTGTTATAGTAAGGGGTCACCTGGAGCGTGGCATCGGCTCCGGCCTTTTTTGCATGCCCGGTCAGTTCAATGGCCTCCCGGGTGCAATTGCCCCCGGCTCCGGCAATGACCGGAACCCTCTTTTTGACCGCATCTATAGCGATATCAATGACCTGGGCGTGTTCATCCATGCTCAGGGTTGCGGACTCGCCTGTGGTTCCGCAGGGGACGATGGCACTGGTGCCGTTATCTATCTGAAAGTCAATGAGCGCCCGATAGGCCTCTTCATCTATTTTACCGTCCTTGAACGGGGTAATAATGGCGACTATGGATCCTTTAAACATTTCCGCCTCCTGGATTCCGTGATGAAAGTTGGTAAAGTGACTAAGATTTTAATTCTCGCGAATGTTTGGGTTCAAAAAGGTTCAGCGTTCAGAGGTCCAAAGGCTTGCCCACCTCCGGCGTGGGTTGCCTGCCCGATAACCCCCTAAAGTGCCTCTTCATGCAGCCGGGCCTTGTACAACAGAGACGTACTCCCTTCCAGGTAGATCCGGCTGAACCGAACTCCCTCCTGATCGAAATAGATACGCAATTCTTCTCCACCCCGGGTCCTGATTCTCACCGGAGGCCCGACCAGACCCCTGGCGGCCGCCGTG
>CAYNYM010000285.1:0-5081 GCA_964401325.1 uncultured Desulfobacteraceae bacterium
AACTGACACCTTATCGCCGCGCACAATGGACAATCTATCCGCCGGCCACGGGTTGGAAAATGTGGAAGGTACTGTCTTCATGGATGGGATCTGCTGGCTGGAGAACGCGCCCGTTACAGGCAACCACCGGCATTTTAGACATCGGTATCCCCAGATGGCTAAGCAGGTCGGCCACAGTGGATCCATCGGGTAACTCTGTTTCTACACCCTTTTGGGGGTTGTAGTCGGGGACGTAGTCGCGAAGAACGCTAAACAATTTTATTACAACTTTCATAAAACCTTCCTCCTCACCGACCTCGCCCCAAGTCCGATGGGTTGCATTGTCCGATTTGTGCGCCCTGTAGCGACGGATTGTCAGAGCCGCAAAATATTTTCCATCCGAAAATGAAATCCGGGCATCACTGAGTTTTCAAATTAGAACTCGAACGTCTTGTCCATATCCTCATCACTGATTTGAACCACTGTATTATGGGGGGGCAAAGGCTCTTCATAGAAAAAGCGCGGCAAGCGGTCATCCTTTTTGGTAAAGCCGGCTTTACGATTGAAGGCACGCTCGGCTTTGAGAATGCGCGTACCCATATCGGTAAGTGAGGTCAATTCCAAATCGACACCCAGTTTGGCGTTGATGGCCTTGATAAAAGCCTCGCCGCCTTCGGTGGAGGAGAGCACGTAACTGGCCAACACGCAAAGTCCGATGCTGTCCACCACGGCCATGATGATCTGGTGATGACGGGATGCGGCCACCTGCCCCTCTGTTTTTAAAGGGTCCAGTTTGCCGGTGACATACTCGGCCACCACATTGCCGGCCGTATGGTCGGCCCCCATAGGACTGGTGGCATACGTTACGGCGTTGCCCTGCATGGCTCGCGGGTCATACCCGGAAATGCTCTGACCTTTGACAACGGGGACCCGGGAATGGTTAAAGTATTTTCCCACGGCTTCGGGACCGTTTCCCAGAACACGTCCAAGTTCGGTTCCTTCAGCGATCGCTTCCACCATATCAATGGCGGCTTGGCCGTCGCCGAATGATTTGTAGCCGGCATCCATGGCCACCGCCACGCCCACACCGGTGCTCATGGTATCAATGCCAAGTTCGTCGCATAAAAAGTCAAGCTTTGCGATGGTATCCAAATCATCGATACCGGTCATGCCCCCCATGGACCAGATGGTCTCGTACTGCAGGGAGCTTGTGACATGCTTTCCTCCGGCATCCACAAACTCATTGGAACACTGGATCACACATTTGGAGCAGCCCTGACGGCCGGTCTTACCCCCCCGCTCGGCCATCAAATCGGCCATGTGCTCGCCGCTGATCTTCTCCCAGCCGTCGAATACACCTTTAGTGGCGTTGTAGGACGGAAAGCCCCCCATGGAATTGACCGGCGCCACCAGTCCGGCCGTGCCGAAATTCGGCATCACATCGCCGCTGAACGGATTGTTGCGCACGGCCCGTGCAAAATCCTTGGCCGCTTTTTCAAAGGCCTCGGGATCGGCAATCGCGTCCGTCGCCCGCCCCCCCGAATCCAGCACAATAGCTTTTAGCCCCTTGGACCCCATGACCGCGCCCAACCCACCGCGCCCGGCGGCCCGACAGGGACGTCCTTTTGTGTCTGTGGATTGGATGGACGCCGCGCGCAGGATCTGCTCCCCGGCCGGCCCGATACACATGATGGCATTGTGGGAACCGTAGGATTCAAATAAGGCCTCGACCAGTGCGTATGTCCGCATGCCTCTATATTGGTTGGCCGGAATCAACCGCGCCTCTCCACCCACATTTACCCTGAGCAACCAGGATTGGTCTTGATGGGCACGACCCTCTATGATGATGGCTGTAATGCCCAGACGGCCGACCGCATCGCCGAAGGTCCCGCCCGCATTGCTCTCTTTGATGGTACCGGTCAGCGGGCTTTTGGCCCCCACGGCAATTCGACTGGTATTGACCAGCTCCGTGCCCCCCAGCAGGCCGGGGGCAAAAAGCAGGGTATTGTCAGGTCCCAGGGGATCGCAAGTGGGTGGTACATGGTCGTTAATATACAGCGAGATCAAACCGCGACCGCCCAATCCCAGGTATTGGGCAGGTACCGGCTCAACCCGAATCTCTTGGTTGCTCATATTAATATGAATAAACCGCATACCGAACTCCGATAAAAAGCTATTGTTTTTATGTCTTTTAGGCTACCTTTTTTGATCTGTCAAATCAAATGACCCTATGCCCTCCAGATTTGGATCCCCCTTTATTTTCGCCATAACATACTCTAATCACGATCAACAAAAAAAGAAGGGGGCCGGGAGGTCGGTTCAAACGATGGGAACCACAATGCCCGTCTAACAGGATCTTCGCACCGGCGGCAACCGTCTGCCAATTTGAAAGCGATAGAATCCTGAACAGCAAGCCCATACGATCAAAATGCGACGGCCGACGGTGTTTCTCTCTGGGGCTGAACTCCCAAGCCCTTTCCCGCCTTTTGTGGCCTTTGGCATCTGGTTTTGCTTTGACAATGAAATATTAGCGTATAGGATGTATGAACCTACGCGTCGCAGAAATATCAGGGGGGAAAAATGAAAGAAAAGACACATATCGGAATCATCATTTGTGATCGCTATCGTCGGTGTGCGGGCGGAAAATGTTTCAGGTCATTGAGGAACAGAGAAGGTGCCTTCACCAGGTACAGGGATAGAGAGGTTGAGGTTGTCGGCTATACCACTTGCGAGGGTTGTCCCGGCGGCAATATTGAATATGCCGTGGACGAAATGAAGGGAAACGGAGCGAAGGTGATTCATCTTGCCACCGGGCTCATCGTGGGATATCCCCCGTGCCCTTCCATTACTTATTTTTACGACTTCATCAAGGCAAAAAGCGGTCTTGAAGTCGTTTACGGCACCCACCCCATTCCTCAAAAGTACGTCAACATGCACGATCAATTGGGGACATGGAGCGACCCCAAGTGGCAACAAATTATTCAGCCCACATTGGGGGATCAAGAAATCCGTCTGGCCTATGATTAACGAACCCTGCGGCCCCGCAGGAGTTGTGCTGTTCAATTACAGCTCGAATTGCACCTCGGGATTCAGCACCAAAACCTTCGCCGAAGTCTCTTGTTCCGTCCTTGAAGCCCAGGCATCGGGGTCCTGCCCGATGAGCCAGTTGTGGATCTCGTAATTTGAAATGACCATGGCGCCGGTCCGTTTGGCAATGTCCACGGTATCCCCCAGATGGTCCTCGTGACCGTGCGACACAAGGATATAGTCCTCCTGGGTGACGGTGGCGGTAGGGTTGCCGGTAATAGAGGGGTCGATGAGGAGTTTTGTATCGCCCGTATCGATCAAAAAACATGCCTACCCATACCATGTAAGCTGGATTCCCATTCTTGTCTCCTCCCATGGGTGTCCAGAGTGGAAATTTATTTCATTGTCAAAAGCCTGCTCCTCCGGACCAGAATTCTCTCCTTGAGTCGGCACCAGCAAAATCCCGAATTTATATCTATATCACCAACCTCCCCCCAAAACACCCCTTTCTTTTTTGGTCCCCGTTTCATTACGTGGCGCTTGATATTTCTTTTCTGATAGTTTAAAAAGACATCTTGCGTTTCTAACCGCTGAGCGGCTGGCGAGGGTCATCTCCATGTTGGAGCACAGGGCCTCACGCCTGCGATGAAAGGCTGGACAAATAATTGATATTAGGCGTAAATTTTATTTTGGGCCAGCGTGACAAAAATCACTTGAAAAGGAGAAGCATATGTTACGAAAATTCTTTTTTGTTCTTTGCCTGGTCTGCCTGATGCCTTTTATTTCTGACTGCGGGGGGAAGTATGATGACGCGGTCTCGTTGAACGCTCAGTTCGTCGAGGTGATGGAGGGCTACATCGAAGATCTCGACAAGGCCGATTCCGCCAAGACTGTTGCAGCGGCCATGAACGGCTTTGCAGATAAAATGGAAGAACTCGGCCCCAAGCTTAAAGCGATGGCTCAAAAATATCCCGAATTAAAGGATCCCAAGAACCTGCCGGATGAACTCCGCGAAAGCCGAAAAAAATCCGAGGACGTCGGAAAACGCATGGCCGGGTCCATCATGAAAATGATGCAGTTCATGACTTCCCCCGAGGTTCAGGCGGCCCAGCAGCGAATGGCCGGGGCCATGGGGAGCATGGGACGCTAAGGCCTCCACCTCAGTCTTCATCGTGCCTTTGTATTTTCTATCGGTTGGGCAGGTAGCCCGACCGATAGATCTTTGTGGGTCAGTGGTGGATCATTTTTCTACGGCATGGCCTCCAGTACTTGGGCGGGCACCTCTTTTTCGAACTGCTTGAAGTTGTCCTTGAAATCCCCTGCAAGCTTCTTCGCCCGGTCTTCGTACTGCTCCCTGTTGGATGCCATAAGCCGGGGATTCAGGACCTCTGGAGGCACGCCCTCACAGGTCTTCGGCACCATGAAACCGAAAAGGGGGTCCTTTTCGTACTCTGCTTTCAATAGGGTGCCTTCCAGGATGCCTTTGATCAATGCGCGGGAATAGGCAATCCTTATCCGGTCCCCCTGGCCATAGGGCTCACCGACCCAACCGGTGTTGAGCAACCAGCAGTCGACCTCGTGGGTCTGGATCTTTTTCATGAAAAGCTCGGCATAGACCGTCGGCGGCAGGGCCATGAAGGGGGCGCCGAAACAGGCGCTGAAAGTAGCACTGGGTTCCTTGACCCCGATCTCCGTTCCCGCGACTTTGGCCGTATAGCCGCTCAGAAAATGGTAGACCGCCTGCTCCGGCGTGAGACGTGAAACCGGCGGCATGACCCCGAAGGCGTCGCAGGTCAGCATGATGACATTCTTCGGATGCCCGCAAAAACCTTCACGCCGGGCGCTGACGATATGGGAGATGGGATAGGCCGCGCGGGTATTCTCCGTGAGGGATGAATCGTCCAGATCCATGCGCCTTGTGGCATAATCCATATTCACGTTTTCCAGGATCGTCCCGAAGCGTCTCGTACATTCATAGATCTCGGGCTCCGCCTCCATGGAAAGCCTGATTACCTTGGCATAGCACCCGCCCTCAAAATTAAAGACGCCCTCGTCACTCCAGCCGTGCTCGTCAT
>CAYNYM010000286.1:0-2390 GCA_964401325.1 uncultured Desulfobacteraceae bacterium
GCTTCGATCAATGCGCGGATAGCGAAGGGTTCGGAGACTAATAGCCTTTAGCCTACAGCCTAAACAACCTGAAAAGTGACTAACCTTTTAGCCTTTTAAAACCCATTCAGCCATAGACGGTCATGACAATCTCGCTTCAACTACAGGGTGAACCTGGACCCCACGCTGTTTAGAATGAAAGCGGCAGGAAAGGCTTCCGAAAATTGGCCAATGGCCTTCCAGCCCGTGCAGTGCATGGGGACAATCACGTTGAGGTCCATCTCACGGAATGCCGCAATCGTATCTTCTATGATGGGTTCAAAGAATGGCCCGGAGAGGTGAAACCCGCCGATAACCGTGTGGACCTGTTCCACCCCCGTGAGTTTCCTACCGTAGAGCACGGTATTGACGATCCCCGCATGGGCGCAGCCCGATATGACGACAAGACCTTTGTCCTTCAGATGGACGACCAGGGACTGATCATCCCGGATGGGGTCCTTTTCCTCCCTGCCGTCCCGTTCAAGGAGGGCATTGGGTAGCCCCTTCTCAAATGAAGTGACCCGCTCGACCTCTCCGGTGACCAGCACGGTGTCACCGCCGAGGAGAACAGGACCCTCCGATTCGACGATCTTGGCCCCGGCCCCCAACAGCTCCTCTCTTTCGAGCGTGCAGGGAAACAAGAGTTTCCTGCCGTCATCCAGCCCAAAATACCGGGGCGAATGGAAGGCCTCGGGGTGCACGACCACAGGAATTGGGTGGGGAAGGTTTTCCAGAACAGGGTAAAGGGCCCCCGTGTGGTCCATGTGTCCATGGCTTAAGATGATCGCCTCGATACCCTTCAGGTCCAAATCGAGCTCCGCCAGGTTGTGCGGCACACCGGTCAGGCTGTAGCCGGTATCGAACAGGAATGAATGCTTTTCTCCGTCCCGATAGACCGTCACCAACTGGGAGAGCCCATGTTCGGCTGACAGGGTGTCAATCGGGATGGTTCCCCCCTTTGCCAAGGGGGGACGGGTCACCACGTCGTTGCTTCTCAGCAAGACGTCCACATAGTTGTCCATCAGGGTGAGAATCTCTACACGATCCACTTCTTTTAAAGATAACGGGGCGTTCTGCACAGGCATCCCTCCTTTAAATTTTTCCCGGCGACTAAACCCAGGTCTTAAAAAAATGAAAATGATCACAAAACATTTCACCCTCTTACCGGACGGGCTCAGGCGTTCCCCTGAATAGGGGATTCAGGGTCGGTCGAAACCCTCAGGCCCCCCGCCGGAGGCGGGGGAATCCCGTCTGGACTTTTCCAAACGCTCTCAGCCTGCAGCCTGGACCTCTTTGATCTTCTTCCAGACCTCATCGACCTGTCTTTTCATCTCTTCCAGTGTGCCTTCGTTATGAATCACAAAATCGGCGTAGGCCGTCTTTTCATCAAGGGGCATCTGGGCCCGCAGGATATCCGCCGCCTTTTTCCGGGAAATCCGATCCCGCCGGATGAGACGTTCTATCTGCACCTCGCGGGGGACATGGACGACCAAGATCCTGTGGAAGAGATGCTGGAGACCGATTTCGATCAGCAGGGGAACATCCACCTGAATCACCGCGTTGGGGTCCCTTTGGCCGATTTCATGAACCTGCCGCACGAATTCGGCGTCGATTCTCGGGTGGGTAAAACCCTCCAGCCTCTTTCGTTTTTCAGGGTCCTTGAATACGATATTTGAGAGCTTTTCCCGGTCCACAGATTGGTCCGGTCGAAGGACCTGTTCTCCAAAACAGGCCAAGATATCCTTCCAGGCGGGCCTTCCCGGTTCAACGATCACCCGGGCGATGACATCGAAATCAATGACCGGAGCGCCTTTTTCTTCCAGTAACTGCACTACCGTCGTCTTTCCGCTTGCAATGCCCCCTGTGACACCCAGGAGAAAAGGACGCATGTGCTTCAAAAGGGCCTTCATGTCCCCAAGGGGGTTCTTTGTCTTGTCGGTTTTTGCTTTCTGCATGATTGTTTCGCCCTTACCAAGTCGACTGATATTCATCACATAGGGATCCTGGACGGATTGACGGGGTAATTTTCTCCTGAATCACTGAGGCGGCGGCAACCCGGACTATGCCATGGCCCGGGTCAGGAGTTCCGCCACATCCATGACCGCCATCTTCTCATCCCCTTCTTCCGCCGTCAGAGCGTCTTCGAACATCTTGGCGCACTGGGGACAGGCCACGACCAGGACCTCCGCACCGGTTGTCAGGGCCTGCCGGACCCGGATCCGGTTAGGGGCGTCGGCCCCACCCCCGAGGATATCCGTGAGGAAATTCCCCCCCCCGACACCGCAGCAAAGGGCGTTAGCCCGGTTCTGTTCCATCCCCTTCAGGTTCAGCCCGGGGACGGACTGCAGGATCTTGCGGGGGGACGCGTATTC
>CAYNYM010000286.1:2400-5074 GCA_964401325.1 uncultured Desulfobacteraceae bacterium
ATAGTTGTTTGCTGTATTCTTTCCACCTTTACTGCTAGGAAACAACCAAGAATCATCAGAAGACTGACCGCTATATTGTTTTAGGAGCTTGCGGGGGGCCTCGTATTCATGGTTGTGCCTGCCAAGGTAGCAGGGATCGTGATAGGTGACGGTGACCGGATGGGACGGCGGTTTCAGCTTACCTTCCCGGAGCAGTCCCGCCAGCACCTGGGTGTAGTGCCAAACCTCGAAGGCCCCTCCCAGTCCGGGGTAATCGTTCTTCATGGCGTTGAACCCGTGGGGCGAAAGGGTGATGATTCGGGTAACACCCTTCCCTTGAAAGGTCTCTATATTCTTCTCCGCCAGGAACCCGAACAATCCGGACTCCCCAAGCGCCCGCACCTCGTTTCCATCACAGGTCTCCTCCTTGCCCAGGATGCCGAAGGAAAGTCCCGCCTTTTCGAAGAGCCTTGCCACGGCACGCGCCATCTTCCGGCCCCGCTCATCATAGGACCCCACGCACCCCACATAAAAGAGGTACTCCTGGTCCTTGAAAAGAGGCACGTCGAGTCCCTTCGCCCAGTCCCCTCGCTCCCCCTCCGGCAATTTGTAGGGATTGCCGTGGATATGGATGCTCTTCAGGGTGTCCCGGACCAGGGGAGGGATGATTCCCCGGTCAACCATCTCCGTCCTTGCCGCCACCATGATGTTGACCAGTTCATCCCTGAATTTCATGACGCAGTGTTCCATACAGTTTCCGCATGTGGCACAGGAGTAGAGAATCTCCCCCAGGCGATCGCTGGTCTCCAGCTGGCCGGCGAGCCAGGCCCTGATCAGCCAGAGCCTGCCGCCCGGAGAATAGGATTCAAAACGAAACTTCCTGTAAGGCGGGCAGTTGAGCGCCAGGTAGTCCTCGGTCAACTTGCAATACCCGCATCGAAAACACCGATGAATGATCTCCTCGTATTCCATCTCAGTCCGCCTCCCAGTTGCCGGGGTTCATGATGCCGTTTGGATCCAGCAGCCCCCTGATCCGGTTCATGAGTTGAAAGGTATTGGGGTCCATCTTCTCGATGATCAGTTTCTGGCCCGGGACCTCCGTCTTCCAGGGGATCCCCCCCACGGCCAAGGCCGCCCGGTTGGCATCATCCAGGGCCTTGCGGGCCCTCTGGACGTCCTCCTCATCCGCCCGGTTGAATCCGTAGGCATAGCCGACCATCATGCAATGGGCCCGCCCGACGATCCGGATCATGATGGAGTAAGATGTGCCGTTTTTGAGAGCGATTTCCATACCGTCCCGGATGGCCTGGGGGATGTATTCCACGGGCATGATGGCACCCACATATTCGAAACCCCCGCCCTTTTTGACATCCGCGAAACGGGTGACCGAACGCTGGGGGGCCTCCAGAAAGCCCTTCTTCATGTCCGGGACCAGGTGCATAAAACCGCCTTCCTGGTTCTTCACATAGGTGTCCAGGCATTGCCTGACGGCCCGCCGCTTGAACCGGATCTCCTCATCGGAGTTTCCCGTGAGGCTGATGGAGGTGAGCTGAAATCCGCCCACCCAGTCCGGTCGAGGCTGGGTGTTCACCACGAGGTCCTCGGCCAGTTCCGTGCCCGTGATTCGGTGAATGATATCCGGCAGCAGGTCCGGATCCTCGGTCACGAAGATCATCACGTCATCGTGGGATGGCCTGGGATAGAGTTTGATGGCAAGCTTTGTCACCACGCCGGTTGTGCCGTTCCACCCGATAAAGAGCCCGGCCAGGTCCGGCAGGGGCGCCCTGGAAAACCAGTGGGGCGAGGCCGAACAGGAACCGATCAGGCAGACCTCCCCGGTGGGAAGCACGACCTCCAAGCCGTTGAGCATCTCGGAATGAAAACCCGTGGCCTGAGACATGTGTCCGCTCCCATGGATCAGGATATTACCCCCGATGGTCGCCATGGGCGGCGCATCCGGCAGAGAATGCTTCAACGCAGGATGATACCTCTCCAGATGGGCCGCGAGCATCCCCTCCGAGACCCCGGGCTGCACGAGGGCGTAACGACCCTTTTCATTGACCTCCAGGATGTCGTTCATACGTTTGAGGTCCAGGATGATGCCGCCCCGGAGCGCCCTTGTCAGCCCCGAGAGCACCAGGGAGGCACCCATGGGTACGACCGGGATCTTTCTCTGATTGGCCAGAAGAATAATCTTACGGACCTCTTCCGTTGTCTTCGGCATCATGACGCAGTCAGGGGCCTGGGGTTCCTGGGTGCCCCCGTCCCGGGAATACATGAATATCTCTTCCGGATGGTCGGAGATGAAATCCCCACCCACGATCTCCGTCAACGCCTCATAGGTTCCTGCGTCCATCTTCTCTCTCCCCCAATGCCATTTGACACAAATCCGGCATCATCACCGGCACGATTCCCACCTTGCTCACGGCCTCCCCCAGGGTGTAGAAGCACATGGGGCAATTGAATACGCAGTATTCGGCCCCGGCCTCCAGCATATCCTTTAGGTTCTTCTCCTGCAGTTCCTCGGCCAGGTCGTCCCGGCCCTGCATGAACAGGATACTCCCGCAACAAAGGGCCGTTTCCCTGTCATAGGCGCGAGGCGCCCGCTCGGCGCCGATGAGTTCAAAGACATCGTCCACAAACCGTTGTGTTTCCGGGATCAGTCTGTTCGAGCAGGGCCTCTGATAGGCCACCC
>CAYNYM010000287.1:0-5071 GCA_964401325.1 uncultured Desulfobacteraceae bacterium
TTCAGGATGTTATCGGGCAGGAACATGTCACCCAGACCTTGATCAATGCCATCAAGACCGACCGACTGGCCCATGCCTATCTCTTCAGCGGCGCGAGGGGCGTAGGAAAGACCTCGATTGCCCGAATTCTTGCCAAGGCCATAAATTGTGTAGAGGGTGAACCCGGTATTCCCTGCAACAAATGCCACTCCTGTGAAGAAATCACAAACGGGTCTTCGGTGGATGTCCAGGAAATTGACGGAGCATCAAACCGCGGTATCGATGAAATCAGGGAACTTCGGGAAAACATCAAATATATGCCGTCTTCCAGCAGGTTCAGGGTCTATATCATCGATGAAGTGCATATGCTCACCCTTCAGGCCTTCAACGCCCTCCTCAAGACACTTGAGGAGCCGCCGCCCCATGTGAAATTTATTTTTGCAACCACTGAACCCCACAAAGTCCCCGTGACCATCCTCTCCCGATGCCAGAGGTTTGACTTCAAGAGAATTCCATTGGGAAAAATCGTCGATCACCTGGGCAGAATTACTGACCAGGAAGGCATTGAAATCAACCCTGCCGGCCTGACCCTTTTGGCCAGAGAGGCGGAAGGGAGTATGAGGGATGCCGAAAGCCTTCTCGACCAGGTCATTGCCTACACCGGCTCCAAGGTTGAGAATAAACAGATCACGGATATACTCGGCATCATCGACCGGGAACTCCTCTTTGAAACCTCCCAAGCCGTCATTGAGGGGTTGCCCGCAAAATGCATTCAGATCGTCGACAGGATATACAACTACGGGTATGATCTAAAAGAATTTTACCGAGATCTCATGGATCAATTCCGGAACCTTTTGGTGAGTCTCATCTCTTCACAAGGCGATCTCATTGACATGACCGACAGTGACCTGGAGGAAATCCGGCGCCAGGCCGAAAAGGCCGGCAGGGAAAGACTCCAGCAATCGCTCAGTCTTCTTATTGCACGCGAGGAAGACCTGAGATACACCACCCATCCCCGGCTCGTCCTGGAAACCATTTTGGTTAAACTCTGCGGTCTGGGTGAGATTCTCTCCTTTGATGAGTTGATAAGGAAGATCGAAAACCTCGAAAAACGCCTTGGACCGGTCATTCCTTCCCAACAGCCGGCGCAGGAGCCCGGTCATCTTTCGGACCCCGGCATCGCCTGGGAACCCCCGGAACCGGCCGATCGGACGCTGGAAGAAGAATGGGATCAGTTCATGAAATATCTCTCTTCTAAGAGCCGGGCCATGGCCAACATACTGAGGGAATTGCCCTTGGTGAGCGCAACCCATGACATGGTGACCATTTCCCGAGGGGACAATTCCTTTTCGTCCACCTATCTGGACGATTCGGAACGATTTGATAAACTGGCGGCCTACTGCCGGGATTTTTTCAAACGTACAGTAAAGATCAAGCTCGTGGACCCTTTGTCTAAACCCACCGGAAAAATCGTTGCCCCCCCCAAGGCAAAATCAGAGTCCTCTAAAAACAAGCGGGCCGATCTACCTCCCCCGGTCCAGGATGTCCTTGATATATTCCAGGGAGAGGTCAAGAGCGAAAACTCCGTTGAAGAACCGGGGAGAATTCACCACAAGAATCAAGAATGATTAAGGAGGCAAAGACGTGAAAGGCATACCCAATATGGGAAATATCATGAAACAGGCCCAGAAGTTCCAGGCCAAGATTGCCGAACTTCAGGAAGAATTAGGAGACAAAACCGTTGAGGCATCGGCCGGAGGCGGTATGGTGAGTGTCGTGGCCAACGGCCGGCAGGAGATTATTTCGGTCCATATCGACCCCGAGGTTGTAAACCCGGATGATCCCGAAATGCTCCAGGATCTGGTCCTTGCCGCCGTCAATGATGCCTTGAATCGGGCAAAAAGCATGGTCAACGAAGAAATGGGAAAAGTGACCCAGGGGATGAATATTCCTAACATCCCCGGCCTCACCTCATGAGAACCGAATAATGGGAATCTATCCGCCTGCACTCGAAAGGCTCATTGCCCAGTTGTCGAGACTGCCGGGAATCGGACAAAAGTCGGCCGCACGGGTCGCGCTGTACATCCTCAAGAGCAACAGGGAATTGGCTCACAGCCTGGCCCAGAGCCTTCTCGATGTAAAAGAAAGCATAGGGCTCTGTTCCACCTGCTGCAACCTGACCGACGACGATCCATGCGCTATTTGCCGAGATTCGAGTAGGGCAAACGGCACGATTTGTGTGGTCGAAGGGCCAGGTGATCAAATGGCCATCGAGGAATCAGGGACATTCAAGGGAAGATACCATGTCCTTCACGGGACCCTCTCACCACTCGACGGAATCGGCCCTGAAGACCTGAAAATTCGTGAACTTATCGTCCGCCTTGACGAGGAAAAAATCGAAGAGGTCATTCTGGCCACCAACCCCACCGCCGAAGGTGAGGCGACTTCTTCTTTTCTGGCGAACCTTCTGGCAAACAAGCGCCTCCGGGTCTCCCGAATCGCCCTGGGTGTTCCCATGGGAGGCAATTTGAGATATATGGATTCCCTGACCCTCCGCCACGCCCTCCAAAGCAGAAATCCTATCCGGTCATGATCGAACCGTCGACACTCAAAGAACTGACGAACATTGTCGGCCATGATCACATTCTTACCCGACCGGAGGATTTGGCCGATTACGCCACAGATGCAACCGAATTGGAATTCATGCCCGATGTTGTAATCTTTCCCAAAACTTCCCGGGAAATTTCACGCCTTCTCTCCCTTGCCAACAGGGATGGGTTTCCGGTCATTCCCAGAGGGGCCGGCAGCGGGAAGAGCGGAGGCGTCCTGCCCGTCCAGGGGGGAGTGATTTTGGCTATGGACCGATTCAATCGTATTTTGCGCATAGACCGGGACAATCTTATAGCCAAAGTGGAACCCGGCGTCATTACCGCCCGTCTTCAGGAGGAAGTGGAAAAACTCGGTCTTTTCTATCCTCCCGATCCCGCCAGCGTGAAGATTTCCACGATCGGAGGGAACGTTGCGGCCTGCGCTGGGGGGTTGAGAGCGGTCAAGTATGGTGTCACACGAGACTATGTCCTGGGTCTGACGGTTGTGCTTCCCACAGGAGATATCATCAAAACGGGGGTGGTAACCGCCAAGGGGGTTGTCGGTTACGATCTGACCCGCCTCATCGTGGGCTCGGAGGGCACCCTCGCGGTGATCACCGCGGTCACGCTTCGCCTTCTTCCCAAACCCGAGGCCAAAAAGACCATGCTCTCCTTTTTCTCGGAAACGACCACAGCCGTTCAAACTGTTTCGGAGATCATCCGCCAAAAGGTCGTCCCAACGACTTTGGAATTCATGGACAGGCATTGTATTGACTGCGCTCGAGAGGAAATGACGACTCCCATTCCATCCGAGGCCAACGCCATTCTTCTCATCGAGGTGGATGGAGATCCGGACATGACCGAACGTGAAAAGGACAAGGTCAAGGGGATATGTTCACGTTCGGGGGCCCTCCGTTTCGATGTCGCATCCGGCGTGGACGAGGCTGAGATTCTCTGGGAAATCCGAAGGAACATATCCGAGACAATCTTCAAGCTTGGGCCCCATAAGATCAGCGAAGACATTGTCGTGCCCCGAAGCCGAATGGCCGAGTATATTGCCTTTCTGGATCAACTCGGGAAGAAATATCGGCTACCCGTGCCTGCCTTCGGGCATGCGGGAGACGGGAATATCCATGTCAATATCATGTATGACAAAAAACGGCCGAAGGATGTCGACAATGTAGACAGGGCCGTAAGGGAGATATTCGAAAAGGTTATCGAAATGGGAGGGACGATTTCCGGCGAACACGGTGTTGGAATTACGAAGGCCCCCTATTTCGGGATGGAAATTTCTCAGCCGGCCATCGAGCTTATGGTCCGGTTAAAGAAGGCCTTTGATCCCCGTGGGATTTTGAATCCCGGCAAAATTTTTCCTGCAGCCTGACCGACATTTCTCGCCCCCCAAACTTCCCGACTCTAAAGGATCTGATCCAGGCTTCTGTAGTTCTTGGTGCTGTAAAAATTTTCCACATCAACCAGGTTCAAGCTCTCCAAAGCCTTCTTGAGCGGCACCGAGGTGATGGCCCCGTGTTTGAGGCTGACCATACGGCCAAAATCCTCATTGACAATCATATCAACGGCCGCGATGCCGAATTTTCGTCCCATCCGACGGTCGTAGGCCGTAGGAGAACCACCTCGCTGAAGATGCCTGAGGGCCACGTACCTGACTTCCATGCCTCCCTGTTTTTCGATTTCCTCTGCAATAAAGCCGCCCACGCCTCCAAGGTAATAATTGCCGAATCCATCCCGTCCGCGTTTCTGGTGCACTTCTTCCAGCCCTCTTGGCCTGGCTCCTTCCGAGACCAACACAACGCTGTATCGTTTCCCCGCCTTCTTCCTCAGTTTCAGTAACTCAACCACCCTTTCCACCACAAAATCGTGTTCCGGGATGAGAATAATCGCGGCGCCGGAGGCCTCTCCCCCTTCCAATGCCAGCCAGCCGGCATGTCTACCCATGGATTCCACAACAAAAACCCGACTATGGGACCCGGCCGTAATTCGCAACCTATCGATATCATTTACTATAATATTTACGGCAGAATCAAATCCCAAGGTGTAATCAGTCGCTGACAAATCCTTGTCGATCGTCTTCGGGATACCGACGACCTTGATACCTTCCCGGAACAGTTTGTAGGCCACGCTCAGATTGTTGAAGCCTCCAATGACGACAAGGGCATCCAATCCCAATTTCTTGATATTCTTGATAATGGCCTCGGACTGATCTTTTTTCGGATCAAAGGGATTCATAACGCTGGTCCCGAGCCGGGTTCCTCCGTATCGGTCCCAGGTCCTGACGACATTTTCGTCCAAATTCCTGGTCCATTGTCTGAGGCTGTCTTTTTTGTCGGGATTTACTTTGGCAAGACCTTTCCAGCCGTCAAGGATACCGACGATATTGAACATCGTGCCGCGTCTGGGTACAAGGTCTTTATCCATGGCAGAATAGACAAGCCAATGAATCGCACTGTTGATGCCGGGACAATCTCTGCCTGCAGAAAGAATAC
>CAYNYM010000288.1:0-5054 GCA_964401325.1 uncultured Desulfobacteraceae bacterium
ATCCTCGGGGCATCCATGGACCCCCGCGCATTATCGATGAAAAGATTGTACGTATTGGATGTCGCCACATCGCATACGGTTGGGGCCGCGCTGGAGCAAGGCGAAATCGCCGGTTTTTTTGAATACCATACGAAGGATATGACCCTTGAACGTTTGGAGACATTGTTTCTTGATCTGGCGGAAGGTAGATTGGAACACAAAAAGATATTGGAAGAAGGTGGGCATGGGGCTTTCATCTGCAAGGCCATCGGTTTTCAAGACGGTGATACAATCATAGCCACAGGTCCAAAACGCAGACTCGTGGCCGGCTCAAAGTTACCCTTTGTGCCAGGAGCCCCCATGGGGGATAATATGATGACCGGAGCAGTCGGCGTGTTTGAGGCCATTCGAAGGCGAAACGCTCTTGCGCCGTGGCTCCAGTGATAAATAGAGCTCATCCAGAAATGACTCTTTCCGGATTCGGGCGATCAGCAAAAAACAATTCAAAACAAGGCATTAGCTGACTGCTGACTGCTGACTGCTGACTGCTGACTGCTCCAGTCTGAAATCTTTGATTTCTGTGTGGCAAGTAAATAACGATCAAAATGCATTTTTTATTTTTGGGAGGGTAGCAGAATGCAAATTTCGCAGGATTATTTCGTGTGTGACAACTGTGGAAACAGGGACTTCAAGCCTATCTACAACTTCTCTATCCGATTTTACGGAGTCAATTTCTCGGATGAACTGGTTTACGATAAATTGACCGACCAATCCTATCAGTGCACCAACTGCTCCAAAATTTTCACCATCGAAGAGATAGAAGAAAATCTTACCCGGTTCAAGAAGCTGCGTAAGCAAAATGTCTAGGATCATGTCGCAAGAGCGACCATAAAGGGCAACGCTTTTGAGGTGCCGGTGTCACGGCGACAATCTGGCATTTTCCTAAAGGAAAGTCATTGGTGGGATTGGAGCAAAAAGGGGCATCATCCCCTTCTCGAACTACTGACTCTTAATATCCTTAAGATAAAATTGAAACTTATGGGACCCCAGCTCTATCGTATCGAAATCCTTCAGGGGCACACTGTTTTTCACAACTCTGCCATTGACCCTTAATTTGGTCATCCCCCCGGCAAAAGATATATTATACCCCGAGGGTCTCCTGCTGATAGTAACGGCGGTTGCGCCCATAAGCATTCCCGAGAGTTTGACTTCCGAGGTATCGGCCTTCCCTATTTTTGTGAGTTTTTTGGTCAAATCAAACTCGCCCATTCCGGAACCGTCGATGAAGCTGATGACCCCAACTCTTTCAGGGGCAACAGGGGCTTGCGATATCCCCTGTTGCTTGGCCAAGAGCTCTCTTTGTTTGGCCGTATCAAGCATCATGGTCTTGTCCATGTCGAGTTTATTTGCTTCTTCGGCTTCAGCTGTCCCCTTTTCGGCCGAGACAAACAGGATGACATGCTTTCCAATAACGACATTATCCCCGTGGGTAAGCTTATGGGAGACAATCCGTTTGTCATTTACAAACGTGCCGTTGGTGCTTTGAAGATCGGTGAGAAGATGTGCGTCTCCCACTTTATCTATTCGTGCATGGTACCCGGATACGGCAAGGTTATCGATGACTATGCCGTTATCATCCTTCCGGCCGACGGTGATGCTGTCTTTCATAAAAGGATATTCCTTGATGACCTGATTGTTGAACATCAAGATCAATCTCGCCATGGCGATCTTCCCCCTCAGTTGTCGACAAGATAAAGTATTATTCAAATATAAAATAAAATAGCAAGCTAAAACAAGCTTAGGGCACGACTTTTTTTATTATTTTCCTAAGAATCACAACAAAATCAGACAGAAGAAGTCCGGCCTTACCTAATATACCTCTATTCGGTTTCTTTAATCCGGATATAGAAACAGAGATGACTGTGGTATTATCGTGCCCGCCTCGCTTCAGTGCCTTTCCGACAAATTGGCGGCAAAGCGCATCCGGGTCATCTTCCTTTTCGGTCATCACCAGGATTTCTTCATCCTTCACCAGGTCGGTCAAACCGTCCGTACACAAGATAAACCGGTCATTTTCGTTGGGCTCAAGTTCAAAGATGTCGGGCTCCACGGACTCGGAAGATCCCAGATTCCTGGTCAGCACATGTTTGAGAGGAGAACTCTCGGCCTCCTCAGGCGTCATGGCACCCCGTTCGACCTGTTCCGAGACAAGGGTGTGGTCCCTGGAAAGCCTCTCGATACGACCGTTCCTAACGAGGTAGAGGCGGCTGTCTCCCACGTTTGCCGCAATGACAAGCTCGGGCTCCACGAGCAGGACGACAATGGTGGTTCCCATGCCATGATATTGCTCGCACTCGAGTGCCATTTCATTAACAATACGGTTCGCAGCGCGAATACTGCTCAATACATAGTTGCCATGCAAGGTCAGGGATTCGTCATGTGCGCCGAAAAGCTCATCTTCATGAGTCTCTTCCTCCGTCCATTTACGGAATCCCTTGGTGATGGCATTGACTGCGACTTGACTCGCCACTTCGCCCGCGAGGTGACCGCCCATACCGTCGGCAACGATATACAGGCCCAGGGAATCCTCCAAATGAAGAGCATCTTCATTCCCTTCCCTTTTCAGTCCCACATCGGTCAATCCTGAAGATAATATTTGCAACTCGGCTCCAATCGTCGGACACGATAGCTTGAAGTAAACAACCCGGGCAGGATCATCCCACCCCGTTAAATGTTTGGCTTTTTAGAACGCCTTCTGCTAAAGCTTGCTCATGGCAATCTCTTTTCATCTATCTTCCCGTCAGGCCCTCGTTTTTGAAAAAATATTGCCATGACCAAGCACCTGCATATTTTCAAGAGGCCAAACTCATACCCGAGCCCCTAGGCCTGCCTCTCTCTCACCAACTGGTCTATTCTTGAGGCGAGAAGCCTGACATATTTTGCCATATCACCTGCATTTTTGAACCGTTCCTTGGGATGCTTGGCCAGCGCCTTGTCTATGATTTGCTCGCAGACCCTCGGAATCTTGGGGTTATATTCTCTCACCGGAGGATGTTTGACCTGCGTAATTTGGTACAGAAGACTGCTTAAATTATCGCCGTGGAAAGGCGTTTTGCCTGTCAGCAACTGAAAAAAAAGCACGCCCAGTGAAAAAATGTCCGATCGGTGGTCAATCTTCTGGCCCATGATCTGTTCGGGAGACATGTAGTTCGGGGTGCCCAGAATTACACCGGTCTTGGTTCGAGATGAAGATATTGCCTTGGCGATGCCAAAATCGGTCACCTTTACTCCGCCACTCTTGAGGAGCATGATATTGGCCGGCTTGATATCCCTGTGGATGACTTCCGCCCTATGGGCATATGCCAGGGCATCGGCGACGCTTGCCACGACATCCAAAACCTTTCTGAAAGGAAGCAGGTTTTTCTTACTGATAAATTTTTCCAGATCGTTGCCTTCGAGGTACTCCATCACCATGTAGGTGAGATCGCCGTCTTCCCCGACATCAAAAATGGTTACGATCGCGGGATGGGACAACCGTCCTGCAATTTCAGCCTCACTAAAAAACCTGGCCTTGATTTCCTGGATGACATCCTCATCAAATTCATCTGAGAAACGAATGGTTTTGATGGCCAGCAATCGATTGATTTTCGGATCCAAGGATTTGTAAACAAGGCCCATGGCCCCCTTCCCCAGTTCTTCGATAATTTCATAGCGTCCGACTTTGGATCTGATTTCGGCACTCGAATCCGCCAGTACACTCCCCTCCGTCAAGCCGTCGTGGCTTCCTCTGGTGGAGGATTTCTCTGACTCCCTCAATCCGGGAATACGGTCCTCGACATCTCTAAAAGGACCTGCCCCGGCAATATACTCGTAGGTCTCCAGGGCCTTGTTTATCATACGTTTTCGCTCGAACTCCAGCCCCAGATTATAGATAAGATCTCTGGTCTCAAGATCCAACGGCAGTTTTTGAAATTTCTCAAAGGCAAGATCAAGAAGTCCCTGGCTCTGAAAGCTGAGTCCGAGCAACCGGTTCGTTTCCATCGACTCCTCGGTCAGTTTCTTAGACCTAAGAAGACCGATGATGCTTGTCATGAGATAGATCATGACAAGACAAGAGACCACATAAATGGTCCTGATCCATACATGCGTCACGGAGAACATGAACATCCCCGAGGCAAGGATGAAAGCTGCCGGAACACCTGTCCACAATATCCGCTGTAATTGCCCCATAGGGGGGAGATAAAGCGCCGCAAAGCACCCCACCAGGACCAGAACCAGGAATTCCAGGGTAACCATCCAGGGGGAGCGGTCTATAAAGGTTTTATTGAGTATGTTGTTTAATACATGGGCACTGAATAGCGCATCTGATATGCCGGGATGAAAGGGCGAAGAGGTGTCGGAATAAGAGGATTCCGGACCTATCAACACCGCCTTTCCTTGAAAAACCCGGGGCGCGGTTTTTTCCTGTAGGACATCCGAAAAAGACACCCGCTGGAAGCTTCCTTCATTGTCCGGAAAGATGATGGGCATTTCCCCTTTGTAAGTGGGGATGGTGAAGCCTCCCAAACGGATCCTATTTGACTCAACAAGGACGTGACCGGGCTGCTGTCGGAGGTGCACAATGGCCATTTGTAATGGCAGAGAGGGAAGAAGTGCCCCTTTATAATTGACATACAGCGGATGGGAAAACCATGCCCTTCTTTCCCATGACACGGGATTAGCGTACCCCAGTCCATGAGCCGCTTGAATAAGTTCGGCAAAGGGCAAAGTCAATTCTGACGTGGCATGGCGTTTGACCAAAGAAAGAGGGATCTCCCGCCTAGCCAGGGAATTCTTGTATACGGCGGCATCGACTTCTTTCAACCCCTCTTGGGCATCGCGATCAACGGGACCAGCAACCCTCAGGATCACATTGCCGCTCGCTCTTACATTGCTGACCAGTCTTCGGTCATCGTCGAGGTTTTCCTCCATGATCGCCAGGTTCTCCATGACCCAAGATTTGAAGAGGTCATCCTTTTTCCCCTGGGTATAGGTCTCCAGCTTTTCGCGAAATATTCGATTCTCCTGCAGCCTCC
>CAYNYM010000289.1:0-5048 GCA_964401325.1 uncultured Desulfobacteraceae bacterium
TGAGGTTTTGAATCGTGTCGACCATGACGGATTCGGGATTGATAATCTGGTCCACGCCGAGAAGGTTCTCACTGAAGAGTTCTTTTTCCTGGATATATTCGGGACTGCGTACGCGGGCGACTTTGAGAATATATTGATTGAGGTGGCGGGCGAGGAGGCAGGCCATGAGGTTGACCTCATCGCTGTCCGTGGCGGCGACGAGCATGTCGGCATCCGCAATCCCGGATGCCTTTAGAATTTTGGGGCTGGTTCCGGATCCCTGTATGGCCTGAACATCGAGATTGTCATTGATCCGCCGGATTTTTTCCGCATCTTTATCGATCAGGAAGACTTCCTGATTTTCTTCCGTAAGCTTCTGTGCAATATGAAAGCCGACTTCACCGGCCCCAACGATAATGATCTTCACCGTGTTCCCTCCGAAAAATGATCGGTCGTGATCAAACCGTTCTGCAATCGTCAATGCAGTGAGGAAAGGCTTGTGGATTGAATCCGACGTTCAGGGTTCCCTTCCGGAACTGTCTGATTTTAATGGTTTTCCGGTAAACCGAACAACTGTATGCCCTCTGGTTCAGCCGCCAGAAGGCGCAAAATCAGGGAAACGGGTATTCTTTATAGGTGCAAGGCAATAAAAAGTCAATATGAATACGTTTCCCCAAATCCACCGCCTTATTCGCAGGTCATTGCCGGAATCAGGAAATTGGGGAGCATTTGTTCGGGTAACCGGATAATGCCAGGCCTCACAGAAGAAGTCGATCCAGGAAATCATTAGACAATCCAAAATCAAGATGATAATATATTCGATTTATGTTTCGCCATAAAAAACATGCGCATGCGTACGTTTTGCGAGTCGGGGGAACCGGGCGTCACCGGAGTGGGTTAACCCAAAATAAAGAACATGAAATTCGGGGGCATTGAAGCCCCGAGGTCCATCAAGACTTTGTAAATCAGCGGGACACTATGATTCAGGAATTTGCATTGAAGGGCAAAATTGACGGATTAGAAAAGATTGTGGATCAATTCTCCAAGGCGAGACTCCTTGTTGTAGGAGACATCATCATGGACGAGTATGTCTGGGGCGATGTCTCCCGTATTTCTCCCGAGGCCCCTGTCCCGGTCGTGGACGTGAAACAGGAGACCAAGATGCTGGGGGGAGCCGCCAATGTGGTCAACAATATCGTCTCACTCGGCGGGCAGTCCATCCTCTGTGGCATTGTGGGGGATGATCACACGGGTCTGGAGGTCATGAAAAGGGTGCAGGGCCTGGGTTGCCCTACAGACGGCATCCTCGCGGAGACAGGCAGACCGACAAGCATCAAAACACGGGTCGTTGCATCTAATCAGCAGGTCGTGCGTTTCGACCGGGAGAGCCGAAAAGATATTTGCCCAAAAAGCATTGAAAGACTGCTTGAATTTGTTTCAGGTATGCGCAATACCATAGACGGCATCGTCGTAGCCGACTACGGTAAGGGGGTCATCTCCGAGCAACTGATGAAAGGCCTGAGAGAACTCCTCTGGAATTCCGATATCGTTCTTGCCGTGGACCCCAAAACCGGTAATTTCGAGTATTACGAAGGCGTCGATGTCATCACGCCCAATCATCATGAGGCCGGAGCCTTTTGCCACATAGAGATCGTGGATGAGGAGACCCTGCACCGGGCGGGCCGGAAGATGTTGAGCGATCTGAACTGCCGTTCCGTTCTGATCACCCAGGGGAAAGACGGTATGACCCTTTTTAAAAAGGAAGGTGAAATTATTCATATCCCGACCGTGGCCCGGAAGGTCTTTGATGTCACAGGGGCCGGAGATACGGTGATCAGCGCCCTGAGTCTGGGTCTGGCTTCGGGTTTGGATCTAACCTCCGCTGCGATTATTTCCAACCTGGCGGGCGGAATTGTCGTGGGCGCGGTAGGAACCTCTAAGGTGACGGCCGCGGAGCTCAAAGAGGCTATTCGGAGCCGTCTTGTCTGAGGGTATGGCGGTTTCTTAATTCCTTCAAGACATTTACTCCAGATTCAGGCAATAAGACCATGAGCACTCCCAGCGAGGCAGAAGACGTCAAATTGATTTCGAGCATTTTTTCCCCGGAGGAAGATCTGCTCGACCAAATCATAGCCGAACTCCAGGACATATTCGGTCCTCTGGACTGGAAAAGCCAACAATTTTTTTTCGATCGCACCAGGTACTATGCGCGCGAGATGGGCTGGCTCCTATACCGCCGCTTTGTATCCTTCAAGAACCTGATTCAGCCCCAAGACCTGGTGACCGTCAAACTTAGGACAAACGAAGTCGAGCGCGGGTATCTGCAAGATGAAAAAAGACGCGTCAATATTGATCCGGGTTACATCTGCCTGGAAAGACTGATCCTGGCCACCGGAAAAAATTTTACCCATCGTATTTATCTCTCGAGGGGAGTCTACGCCGACCTCACCCTTATTTTCCAGAGGGGAAGTTTCAGGGCACTGGAATGGACCTATATGGATTATGCTGATGCCGGGATCATCGCTTCTTTCAACGAGATTAGGGAAAGGTACAAAAGGCAGTTGAGGGGGATCGATGAGTAGGAGGAGATGCTGGATCTCTTATTTTTGATGGTTGATTGGCGGCCTGTTAACCCCCATGGGAAAAGGTGAACCTTCTCTGTGCCCTCTATCCTTGTTGTGGGAACACTTTAAATAAAGGAGGATTAATTGCTAAAGAGCATGACCAGCTATGGTAATAGCGAAACCATTCAGGACAGCGTGCGATTCACGGCAGAGATCAAATCGGTAAACAATCGCTACCGGGATATCATCCTGCGCATCCCCAAATCGCTTCAGGCCTTGGAGGACGAGATCCGCTCTGCAGTGGCCTCCCGGATTCGAAGGGGGCGAATCGATGTCACCGTCCAGATGGCCAAGGACGACAGCGAGGCGGAATACGATCTGGAGTTGAATCGCCCCCTTGTTGAATCCTATTTCCGTATCTTTGAGCAACTCAGAGAAGATTACGGGTTGGAAGACCGCGTCAGTCCCCATGAACTCTGCCAGATGCGAGACGTCCTTCAGGTCAAACCTCTGGATGTGGATCTCGAGGCCCTGAGGCCCGGACTTCAGGAGGTCTTGACGCTTGCCCTGGATTCCTACGACACGATGAGACTCCGAGAAGGAAAGGCCATTGAAGAGGATTTCCTCCAAAGACTTCAAGCCATCGAAATGCATATGGATTATATCCATGAAAAGGCGCCTCTCGTGGTCGAGGAATACAGAAAAAAGCTCCACGACAGAATACGGGACCTGCACCAGGATGTGGAGGTGGATGAGACCAGGATGACCCAGGAGGTGGCGATTTTTGCCGATAAGTGCGACATTACGGAGGAGATAGTCCGCACACGGAGTCATCTCAACCAATTTCGTCTTTACATGCAGAGGGATGAGGCCATTGGGCGACGGTTGGAGTTTCTCCTGCAGGAGATCAACCGTGAGGTGAATACCATGAGTTCCAAGGCCTCGGATGCCTCTATCTCCGGCAGGGCGGTTGAAATGAAGGCGGAGCTTGAGAAGCTGAGGGAGCAGGTTCAGAATGTTGAATGAATCATTGTATTTGAAAAATCCGGAATGTCCCGCAGAATAACCAACCGGACAGTTTCACCCTGTTGCGGGATGCAAATCTCGGTGAACCTTGCATCCCGCAGGAAAAGTCAATTTTTCGATTCATATGATTTGGGGGTTCTCGGTCACGCCTAGTTTTCAGGCAAAAGGAGGCAAGATCATGGGTCATAAACTAGTGAATATCGGCTTCGGGAATTCGGTAGTGTCCAATCGGGTCATTGCGATTATCTCGCCCAATGCCGCCCCGAGCAAGAGACTGCGCGATGAAGCCCGCGAAGAGCAAAGGCTGATTGATGCCACCCAGGGGCGAAAAACCCGGTCCGTGATTATCACCGACAGCAACCATGTCATTCTGTCCGCCATTCAATCGGAGACCATCGCCCAGCGTTTCAGCCCGGATTTCAAGCTGACCAAGGAAGAAATGGAAGAGTAATCGTGCACGGCAAACTCTATGTCATATCGGGACCCTCCGGGGTCGGAAAGTCTACCGCCATCAGGCGACTGAGGGCGGTGGTGACGGGCCTGGGTTTTTCCGTTTCGCACACCAGCCGCGCACCCCGAAGGGGAGAGAAGAACGGTGTCCACTATCACTTTGTGACTGAGGACGCCTTTAAAAAAATGATTGATGAGGATGCCTTCGTGGAGTGGGCCAGGGTCTACCAGGGGTATTACGGGACCTCCTTTGGGACTTTGAAAGATCTGATGGGCGAGGGGCTGGATGTCATTCTGGATATCGATACACAGGGCGGTGCCAACATCCGAAAATTTTTCAAAGAAAAGAGCACCCTGATCTATCTCTTGCCGCCTTCCCTCCATGAGCTCGAAAAACGACTGAGGGGGCGGGCGACGGACGATGACGCCGTGGTCGATGCCAGGCTCCAAAAGGCGATAAATGACATTAAAAGCTGTGCCTGGTATGACTACCTCATCTTCAATGACGACCTGGACCGGACCGTGAAAGAAATCGAATCTATTGTTCTTTCCGAGCGTTGCCGAAGGACACGTCGTCTCCGCCTTGTGGAAGAGACCTTTAAGTTATCCCTTCGAGACTAGCTCTTTATCTTGCATATGAGGGGCAAGTCGGTTGGGTACCCCAACTTTAGCCCCTTTTAACTGTTATCCCCTCCGGGTTTAAGTCAAAGTCGGGCCCTGTGAACCCGGATTTTTTAACGTCCTGTTGGCCGGACAACGCCGGAATGCAGTCACTGCATGGAGGTCCTGATTCATGGCAAAATTTATTCCGCTCGAAGAGATGACCCTGGAACTTTCCGATGTCGCCATGGGTCGGAGACAGGCGGATCTGGTCATTCAAAACGGAAGACTCGTCAATGTCAATACCCATGAAATCCAGGACGGAATGGATGTCGCCGTCTACGGGGGACGAATTGCCCTTGTCGGCGACGCCGCTGCCTGCATAGGCGATAGTACCCAAGTTATCGATGCGACGGGGCCTTCTCTGGC
>CAYNYM010000290.1:0-5031 GCA_964401325.1 uncultured Desulfobacteraceae bacterium
TGTCCGAGATCCGGGTCAGTCCCACCTTTAGCGACGTGCTCTGCCCCCTTGCGTAGGCCGCGTTCCTGACGCAGGTGGCTCCATGGAGATCCACCGCCCGCTGAATCCTTTCGGCCTCATGCCCGAGCACGACGATGATCTCGTCCAATAAAGACCGCCTCGCGTTCTCCAGCACCTGCCCCAGAATGGTGGTCTCCCGAAAAGGCAACAGCTGTTTGGTTCGCCCCATGCGGGTCGCCTCCCCGGCCGCCAGGACGATCCCGGCAATATGCGTTTTCGATCTGTGTTTCACCAGTACGGCCTCCCTGTAAAGCCAGTTCAGATACCCTTCCAACTGAACGCTCCTGAACCCGAGAACCGCCCTTTGGAAGAAGTCTTTCTGCCCCTGTCTTTTACCCTTGATCTTTGTTCTCAGATCTTTGAGAAAACGTATTTGGCGGCGTCTCGCATTTTCATGTCTCCTCCGCGAGCAGGTTTTCATAATGGAATATTCCATAATAGAATATTTGTCAAAAAAAAATTTTTGCTGGGGCGTTCCAAATCGAAAGTAGGCGTGCCGATGATGGTGCCGGTCCCCTCACCCTCAGGAAGGGCAGACCTGACGAAACACCCAGGATTTCGTGTTGTCTTCGTAAATGGATTTCATGAATTGATGTAAACGGCTGGAAAGGCGGGGGCGATGCAAGACATCGCGGTAACTACTCAGCTAGATAGGCTGTAGGCATTTAGGCTGTGAGGTACCGCAGGAAGGGAATATGCGTGATCACATATCGAGCAACCATTTCCCAAAGAAGAAATGTATTGTGGAAGCCGAGAAGGTTTTGGGCGCCCTGCTTCGATCAATGCGCGGATAGCGAAGGATTCGGAAACTAATAGCCTTTAGCCTACAGCCTAAACAACCTGAACAGTTACGACATCGCGAACATTGGGAGGCGTAATTTTCGATATGTTGACGTATGGTTTAACGGCTTCCTGGCGTGGGGGACCGAACCGTTCCCGCCAGCCTAATCCACCTCAGGGCCTTTGGTTGCACATGATGAAATCCCGAAGATGACACCCAGATTGTAACCTTGTAAGGAACACGAAATCAGACGATTCTCACGTTGTCGTGCCGGATCGTGGCATAGACATCGTCTCCCTCACGCAGGTCCAGGCGTTCCAGGGCGTTATTGGCCACCAGGACATTGAGCATCGTTTCACTGCTTCTGAGCTGAAGCACACAGGTCTGTCCCTCGCTCACGATCCCCTCGAGCACGGCCGCCAGGGCGTTGCGGGCCGAAGGGTCCGCAGGTGACTCCTTGGTCACCACGATGTTCTCAGGCCGGATGGCCACCTGGACCCCCGACCCCACCTTCGCCTCGTCCGTGCAGACCAGGTTGAACCCGTTTATCCCCACCGTGCTAACCCCCTGCCCCGAGGCCTTCACCTCCCCTTCCAGGATGTTGGCCCCCACAAAATCGGCGATGAACCTGGAACTGGGCCGATTGAAGACCTCTTCCAGGGCCCCGAACTGAAGGCACTTGCCGTCTTTAAGCACCGCCACCTTGTTGGCCAGGGCCCAGGCGTCGTCCAGATCGTGGGTGATGTGGATGACCGTGGATCCTCTCTCCCGGATGGCCCGCTTCAAAAGAATCCTGGCCTCCCGCCGCGTCTGGGGATCCAGGGCGGAAAAGGGTTCGTCCAGGAGCAGCAGTCTGGGTTTCACTGCAAGGGCCCTTGCAAGAGCGACCCGCTGCTGTTCACCGCCCGATAGCGTATCGGGTTTCCGGTGGAGGAGATGATCGATATGAAGGGAAGCGGCCATGGCCTTAACTTTCGAGTCGATGCCCTTCTTTTCCATTTTTTTCAGGCCATAGGCGATATTCTTGAACACCGTAAAATGCGGCAGAAGGGCATAGTCCTGATAGACGATGCCGATCCGGCGGCGCTCGGGCAACTCATCGGTGATATCCTTGTCCTCAAGGTAAATGCGCCCCTTATCGGGCCGCCAGAAACCGATGATACTCTCCAGCAGGATGGTCTTTCCCGCGCCGGTCGGACCGATGATGTTCAGGTAGTCTCCCTTTTCCAGGGAAAAAGAGACGCCTTTGAGATAAAACTCTCCCAAGTTGATGTGCAGATCTTCTATCTCCAGCAGTTTCATAGCCCCACCTCGGCCTTTTCAAACACATAGATAGCCAGGAATGAGACCACCATCAAGACGATCCCGCTGGTCAGGGCCATTCCCATGTTGCCGTAAGAGATATTGAGGTAGAGGGTCACAGGAAGGACCTCTGTTTTCATATAGGACCCACCCGCCAGGATCAGCACGGTGCCAAAGGTGCCTATGCACCGGGCAAAGGAGATCACCGTGGAGGCGAGAATGCCGTTTTTCGCTAGGGGCAATGAGACGTTCAGGAAGGTTTGGAACATGGAGTAGCCCAAAGAGCGGGAAACGAATTCCATTCTCGGATCAATATAGTCAAAGGTCGACTTCATGATGCGGCTGGCATAGGGCAGGGCCGTAAAAAACTGGGCCACCACCACCCCCTGTTTGGTGAACACGAATTTCAGCCCGGCCGCCTCCAGCCACTTGCCAACTATACTGTTGCCGAAAAGCAGGAGGAGGCACAAACCCAGGACCAATTCCGGAAAGGCGACGGGCAGATCGATGATGGTCTTGACAAAGCCCTTGCCCGGGAAAGCAAAGCGGGACAGCGTGTAGCCTATAGGCAGGGCAAAGAACATCACCAAAATTGTGGAAACAAGACCTGTGATCATGGAGAGCTTCAAGGAAAAACGCATCTCCTCACTCCAAAGATTCTGCCAGATATCCTTGAATTCAGGAACCAGGAACAGTGAAACAATGGCCATGACCAGCAGGAGCGTGATGCCAAGGGACATGGAAATGAGGGTAATTCTGAAAAAATCTATTCTGCGCAAGGCTGGAATCCCCACTTCTTCCAGATCTTCAGGCCCTCCCCGGAACAGACATAGGCATTGAATTTCATGGCAGTATCTCTATGTTCAGCTTTGGTGCAGACGGCCGTTGGAATGGTTTTGATCATGTTATATTTCTTTTCAATGGGCACGACTTCGATCTTCCCTTTGCCCTCGGCCCAAGAAGTAAGATCCGCCCAGATGACGGCCGCATCAACCTGTTTCAGGGCCACATAGATCAGCAACTGGTTGACGGTCGGTGCATACACCTCAATATTGGGCTGGACCTTTTCCCACAGTCCTCCCTTTACCAGCATCTTTTTGGCTACCCTGCCGATGGCCGGGGCCTTGGGATCGCCGATGGCGACCTTCACGCCCGGCCTGGCCAAATCCTCTAATCCGCTAATATCGGCCGGATTTCCTTGGGGTACCGTAATGACCGGCACGTGGAGGACCAGGTTGTGAATGGTCTCCTTGATAACCCAGCCATTCTTCAGCGCGTCCTGAGTGTACTTTGCCGCTCCGGGAATAAGCACATCGCAGGCCTGACCCGTCGCCACCATCCCGAATATCTCGCCCGAACTGCCATAATGGACATCTACTTGGATGCCGTTTTGATTTTCAAAATTCTTTCTCATTTCCTCCATGGGCTTCATGAGCCCTGCACCGCTGAAAACCACCAGATCCGCAGCATAGCCGTTTCCGACAAAAGCCAACAGGATCCCCATAACCAACATAAATTTGCGCATTATAACCTCCTTTATTCAAACCTCATTGAGCTTCCGTTTCTAGGCCTGTCCAGGAAGGCCCGGATTGCGGGCAAAAGGCCCTTCCGCTTCAGCAACTGCCTCTTGCACCCTTACTCAGGATCTCCAAATTTCTCCGAGCGCCCGGAACCTGGAGGACGGGTTTCTGCATCTATCCAAATTGCCATAAGAAGGCACCAAAAATATGGGATTCCTTCACTCTTGAATCCCATATTTCCAGCTCATACCCCAGAATGATGACAGCTTATACCGGTAATTTATACACAGGTCAAGTTATTTTCAAATCTTAGTTTTTTGTAGATACCATTACAGACCATAAATGACCATATATCACCAAATAGCACAACGCAGCAATCCCCTTCTCCCGACTAGCGGGAGGGAGGCAGATTTAAGTCAACTTGAGGATCTGGTTGAGGGTGGAGGTCAGGATGCTTGAAAACGCTTATCCGAGCGCAGGGTTTCAGATTTTTCCGCGTTCTTTTCAAGCCAGCCGGTGGAGAGGGTCTTTACACTGTCGAACTTCGGCACATAGGGCTTGATATCCAGAAGGGGTGTGCCGTCCAGAATATCCACGCCCTGAATTTCCAGGACGTTGTCCTCTATTCCCAGAAGCCTTACGATCGAAAGACCGATAGGATTCGGTCGCCTGGGTGCCCGGGTCGCGAGAAGCCCCCGCAATTCATTGTCCATAAAAGGTTTGACCTTCAGGCTGAAGCCTTTGGAGCGGTGAAAAAAATAGAGCAGGATGATATGAGAGAAACCGTCCAAATCCGAGAGAGCTTCCACATAGGCCCTCTCGATAATCACCTGTCCGCGAACATCCTTTGCGCCGGTGGGTTGAATGGGCATTCCCTCACGTTTTTTAAAGGGGGATTGTATGGTTCCAATGGGACTCATTTGAATGTTCATTATGGCAACCTTCTATTTTGTATTGATCTTTTTTTTTGTAACAGTTCAGCTTTATTGATTCCGGGGGTACAAAACCCTTCCGCACAGACTCAGATCATAGCCCGCGAGCTTCTCTGCCAGCTCCCTGAAAGAGGGCTCCTGGAGGAATCCGAGAAAAAGCTGCACCCCTTTGTCGAAAAAGCGATTCTTTGAAACCAGAAGGTCGAAACGCTCCCACCGGATCGGAATGAAATCCAGGCCCAGAAGATTGGCCACGCTCCTGATGGCAAGCCCCGTATCGGCCTGTCCGGTCAAGACCTTGATACCCACATCCAGATGGCTGCGATACTCCTGATCATACCCATCAATGTCGGGCCCCTTGATCCCGGCCTTTTCCAGTTGGAGATCAAAGAGCAGACGCGTGCCCGTACCGGGAGGACGGTTGACAATCTTTATT
>CAYNYM010000291.1:0-5016 GCA_964401325.1 uncultured Desulfobacteraceae bacterium
CTTTTGCGTCCCGTAAGACCGTGCCGCGCCCACTCAAGACCCTCTCTTCTTCAGAGTAGATGAATATGTCCTTTTCAACCGGTACTTCACTGGAAAGGGCCATCTTAACAAATCCCTGCAGGTCCGGATTCCTCACCACCTCCTGGATGCTGCGGCCGTGGGAATCCTCCTTGGAAAATTCAAAGATCTCGGCAGCGGCCTCATTCATACTGATCACGCGCTCCTCCGTGTCCACCCCGATGACACCCTCCACCATGCTACCGAGGACCGCCTCGAGTTCCCCTCGCTGACGGAGGACCGTTGCGATGCGCTCGCTAAGCTGCGTGGCCATCTGATTCATGGCCTCCGCAAGGCCCCGCATCTCCTCCGTATCTGGAACGATCAGGCGATGATTCAGTTCCCCTCGTGCAAAATTTACCGCTCCCTGCTTCATTTCCTCCAGGGGTCGGCTGATGCGTCGGGAGACCCATAAACTCACGATGGCGGCAAATATCGCAATAAGAATTCCTCCCAGGGCGATCCTGATTTCAATCCCCCTCATGGCCTCGTCTATAGCGATAAATGGAGTGGACATTCGGACCACACCGACCCGCTTTCCGTCTCTGACCAGAGGGACCCCCACATACATCATCTCCTCCCCGAGGGTACGGCTATATCTCATGGATACGCCCACATTTCCATTAAGGGCCTGGATCACCTCGGTTCGATCCACATGGTTATCCATTTTTGACGGATCCTCATGGGAGTCTCCCACCACCTCACCGGAAGGGAGAATCACCGTGATCCGTGACGAGACGTTTTCGCCTAATTTTTTACAGAGCAGATCGATTTCATTCTTGTCGGGCTCATTGAGGCGCTCGAGGATTTGTTCTTGAACGAGGCGGGCTCTTGCCTCCAGGTCCCCGGCATTCTGGGTAAAAAAGGACTTTCTCAATGAAAGGGAGGCGAACCAGGTCGCCGCAAGTAAGGATACGAGGGTAATCAACAGATACGAAGGGTAGAGTTGCCAAAGCAACCGCTTTTTTTTGCCTCTTGTCATAGGGATCTCATTCCTTGAACCGGTAACCTACGCCCCGCACGGTCTCGATGTATTTGCTATCCGATCCAAGTTTCTTGCGAAGACCCACGATCTGAACATCCACGGATCGGTCGGTCACCGGATAGTCTTCCCCACGCACGGCATTCACAATCTGATATCGAGTAAAGACCCATCCGGGCCTTCTGGACAAATAATTGAGGATCGCAAATTCCGTATAGGTCAGCTGGACGGGATTGCCCCCCACCGTCACCTCCCGGCGCCCCGGGTGAATGACCAGATCATGAATCCTCACCACAGAGTCCTCCTCGGGCGAATCCTTGACCTTCCTTCGGAGGACCGCCTTGACCCTCGCCACCAGAATCCTCGGGCTGAAGGGTTTGGTCACGTAATCGTCCGCCCCCAGTTCAAGGCCCGTCACTACATCCGCTTCCTCGCCTTTGGCGGTCTGCATGATGATGGGAATCTCCTGGGTCCCGGTGTCACGCTTGAGCTCCTTGGCCACATCGAGGCCGTCTATGCCCGGGAGCATGAGATCCAGGACAACGAGGTCCGGGATCTCTTTGCGGGCCGTATCCAGTGCCTCCTCCCCGGATACGGCACACAGGACCTGATACCCTTCCCGGGCGAGGTTGAACCTCACCAGCTCCAGGATGTCTTCCTGGTCATCTACAACGAGTATGCGTTCTTTGACCATAACAGATATTTTCTCTTCCCTCTTGGCATGGATATCTAACAATTATTAGAATAATAACAGAAATGTTAGCATTCGGTTATATTTAAGTAAAGATTTCATTAGATGTGGTGAGTTACGCCTTTTCCACGGATCATGAGGCAGGGAAAGGATCAGAAGGGCAGGGCTCTGCATCCAGGGCACCTGATGAGACTATCCTTCTCTAGAAAGCGTGAAAACAAAATTGGAGCCATATCTCAAGGCCTCGTAGGCTATTTTGCCGCCGTGTCTCTCGACGATCTCCTTGACCAGAAAGAGTCCGAGGCCCATACCGCCACTTCCTCCATGATTCCCACGGGGCATTGTAGAAAATTTCGTAAAAAGCTTGTCACGATGCTCCTGCGGTACGGTTTTCCCTCTATTGTAGACATTCAAACGAAGATGGTCTCCTTGATCCCTGAGTCCGACAGCGACCATGCACCCCCTGCCGCCGTATGCGATTGCGTTCCTCAGCAGATTACGAAAAACGGCCTTCAACCAGAAACGGTTTCCCCGAATCATCAGCTCCTGTTCACTCTTGTAAAGAAGCCCGTTGCGGAACATGACGCTGTGAGAGCGGATCTCTCCAGAGATTTCTTTGAAAACAGGCTCTAAAACATCCTCATTCAGTTGCAAAGGCTCTTTTATAATCTCCAGGTCTTCATTCACCACAAAGGATTTACCCATGAAGTCCTCCAGGATGCCGATAGAACCTTTAACGGCCGACAGAACCTTGTCCAACTCATTGCCGAGGACCTCACCCACACCCCCATAGGCGCCTTTCTTTATAAGTTTCACGGCCGCTCCCACGGAAACCAAGGACCCACGAATATCGTGTGAGAGGATTCGCATCATGTTCATCATTTCTTTTGTTTTCGGTTCCAAAGAATCAGATGACGAACCTCCATTGACGAGTGACAGTTCATTTCCCCTCTCGGAGGGCCTCTTCATCTTTAGTTCCTGCAAGATCGGACCGTTTTTTAACGCCATTCTCCTCTCCAGCTCCAAGCCCCGAAAGTCTTTTTTATTTGTCAAAATATTCGGCATCACTACTCTCCTATTCTGGAGGCTCCTCCCGGTCGATGATGAATCACTACCGGTTGTTGGCCCTCGTTCCCATTATTGTAAAAGAAAGGCAAGAACCCTCTCCACGAAACGGAAAATCCGGGTGCGCGGTCATGTCCTCCCTACCTCTGCGGGCTTTATCCATTCGACTAATAATCCTACGCGTTAGGGCATGGTTAAGTTCTCGTTAATTTTCCGGGAGAGACTTTACAAAGTTAAGAATGATAAGCATGTTTGTATAAAACAGGGAGCTCCGGCATGTCTTCGGCAAAGGAGGGAATCTTTTCACCCATTGACCGAAGGGCAACAAAGAAAGGATTCTCGCCATGGCCCATGAAAGCAGGAAGAAAAAGGTCCTTTTTATCTGCACCCACAATTCGGCTCGATCCCAAATGGCCGAGGGTTTTCTGAACGCCCTTGGCGGCGATCGATACGAAGCCTTCAGCGCGGGCACCGAGACCTCTGAAGTGCGGCCGCAGGCCATTGAAGTGATGCGGGAGATCGGCATCGACATTTCCGACCACACCTCAAAAAACCTCGACCCCTTTCTCGACAAAGAACTCGATCTCGTCGTGACCGTCTGTGACCACGCCAGAGAAAGCTGTCCCTATTTTCCCGGAGGAAAAACGCTCCTTCATAAAGGCTTTGAAGACCCTTCTGCGGCCAGGGGAAAAGACGAGGATAAGATGAGAGTCTTTCGGCGGGTGAGGGATGAGATCAGGGCTTGGATCGAGAAAACCTTTCTAAGATGATGCCCTGACGGTGAATCAGGGATCCCTAGATTAACCGTCAAAAAAAATGAAACGCCCCGTTGAGCTTGGCAGGCCAAGCAGATAGAATAGTTTTGCCCAAAAAAATCTATCATCAACGAGGTGAAGTTACATGATGACACAAGGCGAGCTTGCATTCAAGTACGAAGAGGACAGACAGGGTGTGGGAATGACGGGTATGGCTGAAATCGGCACCTACCTTGACCTTGCCTGTCGATCGGGTCTGGTGAGAAGCATTGAGCACCATGTAAAGGCACGGCAAGGGAGACAGGGTTGGACGGATGCTGAGACTGTTCTGTCGTTGATGGTGCTGAACCTGGTGGGAGGGGAATGTGTAGAGGATGTCAACAGACTTGAATCAGATAAAGGTTTTTGCCGACTGCTGAGCAAGGCGCTGAGTCACGGGTTGAGCCGCAAGGGTCGCAGGGGATTAAAGAAGCGGTGGAGGAAAGAGAAAACCCGGAGCGTACCGTCGAGCTCATCGGTATTTCGGTATTTGTCTGAGTTTCACGACAGTGATCAGGAGCGATTGAGGGAGTCGGGCAGGGCGTTTATTCCTGCGGCCAATAAGGGGCTTAAGGGTCTGTGCAAGGTCAATAAGGATCTGGTAAGTTTTGTACAAAACAACCACAAAGAACCAACGGCCACGCTGGACATGGATGCGACGCTGGTGGAGACCGATAAGGCGGATGCACTGTGGTGTTATAAGGGATATCGGGCCTACCAGCCTTTCAATACATGGTGGGCTGAGCAGGGTCTGGTGGTGTATACGGAGTTTCGAGACGGCAATGTTCCCGCGGGTTTTGAGCAAAAACGAGTGCTTGCGGAGGCGATTGAGAGTATTCCTCAAGAGATCAAAAAGGTTCGGATGCAGTCGTGGGTCGGACCAAGATAACTGGCGGCAACTGACTGAAAGGCTGGAATAGTTTTTATTGTAACGCGCCTATTTATGAGCTTAAAATACTATATTGGGCTGGCAAATGGGCATTCTAAGAAAGGGACTATGGAATGCCAAGGGCGAATCGACATACATCCCAGGGTATGTCTGGCACACCCCGGTTAAATGGTCTTCGAATTTAACAGGGTAAATCACGCATCGGTGTCACAAAAAGGAATTCCTTAAGAGGAAGAATCGAAAAGGCGCCTACTGGGAAGATCGCTATCATGCGAGGGCTATAGAAGCAGACAAACATCTGTTGCAGTGTCTTGTTTACATTGACCTCAATATGGTTCGTGCCGGAGTTGTTGATCACCCATCGGAGTGGGGATTTTGTGGATACAATGAGATTGTGGCACCTCGGCAACGATATGCCCTAATTGATTATGACGGACTGAGGCGACTGCTCAATTTTGAGTCGATGGATGATTTGGCCTCTACCTAGTTCCCATCCGGAAATGAGCAATTTTCAGAACTTAGGGAAACGGCGAGTTTC
>CAYNYM010000292.1:0-4969 GCA_964401325.1 uncultured Desulfobacteraceae bacterium
CGTGGACGCGCCTTCCGGCTGGAATTCCAAGGATGCGGCCAAGGGGAACGGAAGCACCACCGGGATCGCAGCGTTGGGTACGGGCAGTCGGAATGCCGCCGTATTTTTCCCCCGGCTGCGGCAACCCAATCCTTTGGTCGACAACCAGGTCGAAACCTTTGCACCCTGCGGCGCCGTGGCGGGCGTTTTTGCACGAACCGATACCCAGCGCGGCGTATGGAAGGCCCCGGCAGGTCTGGCTGCCAACCTGGTGGGGGTCCCGCAATTAAGCGTCCCCTTGACCGATGCAGAAAACGGTGAATTGAACCCGCTCGGCATCAACTGCCTTCGCGCCATGCCGGCGGCAGGACGCCTGATCTGGGGGGCTCGAACGCTTCGGGGCGACGATCGTCTCGCCTCCGAATGGAAGTATATCCCTGTCCGTCGGATAGCCCTCTTTATCGAAGAGAGCCTCTATCGCGGGACGCAGTGGGTAGTCTTCGAGCCCAACGATGAACCCCTTTGGGCGCAGATTCGTCTGAACGTGGGCGCCTTCATGCACAATCTTTTCCGTCAGGGGGCCTTCCAGGGAACAACGCCGCGCGATGCCTACTTTGTGAAATGCGACAAGGAAACCACCACCCAAAACGACATCGACCGCGGGATTGTAAATATTATGGTCGGCTTTGCGCCGCTCAAACCCGCCGAGTTTGTGATCATTAAACTGCAGCAAATGGCAGGACAAATCGAAGCATAGGAGACGATCCATGGCACAGTTCAGCGTAAATACCCATCGTTTCGACCCTTACAAAAACTTCAAGTTTCGCGTCAAGTGGGATGGGCGCTATGTGGCGGGCGTGAGCAAGGTCGGAACCCTGAAGCGGACCAGCGAAGTGGTGGAACACCGTGAGGGAGGGGACCCCAGTACGGTGCGTAAATCGCCGGGACAGAGCAAATATGAGCCCATAACACTCGAGCGGGGGGTCACCCACGACACCGAGTTCGAAAAGTGGGCCAACAAGGTCTGGAACTTTGGTTCAGGCTTGGGCGCCGAAGTCTCACTCAAGGACTTTCGCAAGGACATCATCCTCGAGATATACAACGAGGCCGGTCAACTCGCCATCGCCTACAAGGTCTACCGGTGCTGGGTCTCGGAATACCAGGCGTTGCCCGAACTCGATGCCGGCGCCAATGCCGTTGCGATCCAGACGCTCAAACTGGAAAACGAGGGCTGGGAGCGCGACTACGAAGTGACGGAACCGAGTGAGTCGACTTTCACTGAGCCGGCCGCGTAATAAGTCATGCATACTCTTTCTGCCTCAGAGTTGTTGGCGGTCTGGGAAGAGGGCCTGAACCGGTCATCCGTCCAACGAGCACTCATCCTGCTCACGGCGGCATGCCCTGAAACGGCGCCGGATGCCCTGGAAGACCTCGCCATCGGCGAACGCGACACCCGACTCATGGCGTTGCGGGAACGCACCTTCGGCCCGCAACTGGTCGGCGTCGCAACCTGTCCCAAGTGCGGTGCGCGCCTGGAGTCGTCCTTCAGTCTCGCGGATATTCGAACAGCAATCCCCTCCGGACCTTCCTGCGGCCGACCGGAGGGTGATACGAAGCAAGAGACGTCGGCATTTTGTATGGGCGACTACGAGATCGGCTTTCGCCTGCCCAACAGCCGGGATCTAAACGCAATCGCCGGCGATAACGCGGTGACTGAATCGCGGCGACGGCTGCTGGAGCGATGTCTTTTGATGATCCGCCGAAACGGGGACGATTGCCCCTTAGACGAGCTGTCCGAAGAAGTCCTCGACGCGGTCGAAAACCGCATGACTCAGATCGATCCCCGAGGGGACGTGCACCTGTCTCTTTCCTGCCCGGACTGCAGGCATGAGTGGGTCGCGGCCTTTGAAATCATGGCATTTTTTTGGGCCGAAATCGATGCCTGGGCCTTTCGCCTTCTGCGCGAAACCCACATCCTCGCTTCAGCCTACGGCTGGCGGGAGGCTGATATTCTCGCAATGGGCCCCCGGCGACGTGCGTTTTACCTGAAATTGATAAACGGATAGGTCCCAATGGGTGATTACCTTGCCAATCTCATTCGCCGAAGTCTCGGCCGGGCCGAGGCCATAGGTCCCCGGCCAACGGGGCTTTTCGAGCCGATACCCTCGACGGACGGCCTTGCCCCTGAAATCGACTCCGGGCTCGAGGCAACGGATGACGTGACGCCCGACAGACCGTCATCCGCTCTCCCCCTTTCAAGTCCCGGGGTGCCACCGGATGTCGGCGATTGGGATCCATCCGGGTTGCATCGCCATCGACCATCTAAGTCTTCGGCAAATCCACCATGGCTTCCCGCCGTTCCCCGATCCCCGGGCACGAGACCTGAGCGACGGAGGAAGCCCTCCCCCAACACCCCGGTGGAATCGAAACCTCCTCCAAAAACAGAACGACGGGAGGAGAATGACGAATCGTTGGAGGCGGGATCCGTCCCAACCGGCCCGGGTGAAAGGGGCTCCGAAGAACCCCGGCATCAACAGGCCGCAACCGCGACAGGTTCGGAATCCTCCCGAATCGCCGTCCATAGAGAATCTTCCCAATCCGCCTCGGACGAATCCTCGCCGTCTAACCTTTTCCCCCATGGGGAGGTCGATACCTTGTTGCGTCAAGGCCCTTCAATGTCACCCGACGAGGCCGCGCTCCAAACAGGGGATCCTTTCGGCATGATCGAACGATCCGATCCCCTGAAAGCGTCGCCCTCGCAGACCGGCCCCCCCGCAGGGCCGGTCGGATTTGAAATCCGGGAAGCGGATGGCACGATCTCCCATGTGATGCCCCCTTGGGAGAAGACAAACAGCGCGCCCGTCGGACCGGTCGTCAATATCACGATCGGTCGTATCGACGTCCGGGCGACCCGGCGCGAGGGAGAAAAACAGCCACGGCAGCCGAAAAAGCCGTCAGGCATCATGGGCCTGGATCAATACCTGCAAAAGCGAACCCATGGAGGCAATCGATGAGCAATGAATTCTCTATTGCCGCCGTAACCCTTACGTTGCGAAATCTTCTCGACAAAATCCAGAGTATTAAAGACAGCGACGAATTTGATCAACTTCCTGCAGATGCCAAGCCGACGGCCGAAATTCTGGTCACCAACCTTCCGCTGGACGAGGCCTATAAAGTCGACAAAGCAAAAAACCAGGTCAATCTATTCCTCTATCATATCGAGCACAGCGCAACCTGGCGTAATATGGAGAACCCCGGCAGGGTGAAACCCGGGGAGACGGGGCACCCGCCTCTGGCGATAAATCTGTATTACATCATCACCGCATACGGGCAGAACGGCAACGAACTCATCGGCCATCTTCTGCTTGGTAAGGCGATGAGCCTTTTACACGATCACACGGTGTTCGGGAAAACGGAGATCAGGAACGCCTTTGCGGTAAGCGGTCTCCACGAGCAGATCGAAAGGGGGCGGATCACCCCCCAGCCGATTTCCCTGGAAGACGTCTCGAAATTGTGGACCGGCTTTCAAACACAGTATCGATTATCCGCCGCCTATGAAATATCGGTATTGCTCATCGAAAGCCATCGACAAACGATCACCCCTTTGCCCGTATTGACCCGTGGACCCGCGGACGAGGGCGTGTTCGTTCAGGCGGACCTGATACCGCCCTTCCCGGCCCTTGAAGCGGCAACGCCACCGAACCGTCAACCGGGCGTCCGCCTGGGGGAGGTTCTGAGCCTCAACGGCCACCACCTGAAAGGGGACAGTGTGGTGGTGCACTTCATGAACCCGCTCCTGCCGGAGGCAAGGGACGTCGTGCCCCTGCCCGGCGGGACGGAAAAAGAAATAAGGGTCCAATGGCCGGACGAACCCGCCGACTGGCCTGCCGGTTTTTATACCTTGTCGGCCGTAATCGGAAGGGCCGGGGAGCAGGATCAAACCACCAACGAAGTCCCTTTGATGCTGGTGCCGGTCATCGCGACCATCGAAGTATCACCGCTGATTCCACCGGTTGAGGGAAGGTACCTGGCGACCGTGACCTGCAGCCCTCAAGTGCTGCCGGAACAAAACGTGGCCCTGCTGCTGGGGAGCCGCGCATTGCCGGCACACAATCATCCGCTCAAAACCGACTCCTTGACCTTTCCCCTTACCGGCGATACGGGCGACGAGCACTATGTGCGCCTGCGAATCGACGGTGTGGACAGCCTGTTGGTCGATCGCTCGGTTTCGCCGCCGAGCTTTGACGCGGCCCAAAAGGTGACGATTCCATGAATGATCCCTTGAACCATTGGCAAGAGAGAAACGAACAATATCTGTCCGCTGCGCTTCATTGGCTGCGCTTGCGCCTGGCACGACTGGTCGAGTCCCTCGATAGTGGGGTTGACGCGTCAAAGAATGACGGGATGTCAGGCTCCGAGATTTCTCGGTCCGCCGAGACCCTCCTCTGCGCCGAGGCCGAAGAGCAGCCTCCTGCACTTGTCATTTTGAGTCGACGGTTCGGGCTTTCGCGCTTTGAGCTGGAGGTTTTGCTCCTTTGTGCGGCCATGGAGCTGGATACACGAATACCCGCGCTATGCGCCAAGGCACAGGACCAGCCGAACCGGTGTTACCCTACCTTTGCCCTGGCTTTTGCCCTCTTTGATGAACCGGCCTGGGACGCGATCTCGCCGGAGCGGCCCCTGCGGTATTGGCGACTCATAGAAATCAACCCATTAGCCGCGCAATCACTGATCACCAGTCCCTTGCGCGCCGACGAACGCATCGTGAATTACCTGAAGGGGCTCAACACCCTGGACGACAGGTTGACCCCGAACCTGGCGCCTTTCGATGTGCCCGCGGATGAGACGGAACTGCCGCCTTCGCAGAGAAAGGTTATCACCTCGGTGGTACAGCACCTGCAGACAGCCATGAGCGCCGGACCGCCGCCTGTGACACAGTTGGTTGGGACGGAAAATATTAAAAAAGCACCATTTTATTCATAGTATGAGC
>CAYNYM010000293.1:0-4966 GCA_964401325.1 uncultured Desulfobacteraceae bacterium
GACGGATGCCGCTTTTGCGGGCGCCGATACCCTTGCCACATCACACGTGCTTGCAAAGGCCATTGCCGTGCTCGAACCCTTTCCTGATCTGGTGCTCTGCGGAAGGCAGACCGTTGACAGCGATACTGGGCATGTGGGACCTCAGATTGCGGGAGAACTGGACTTGCCTCAAGTTTGCGGTGTCAGGGATATTCACCTGGAAAGTGACTGTCTGGTCGTTAAACGCTCAAGCGACGGGTTCATGGAAACACTACGGGTGAGCATACCTGCCCTCCTGACCGTGTCTCCGGAAATAGGCTTTCCACGTCATGTTTCTTTGGGGGACCTGGAAAAGGCCTTTTCCATGGGGGAAATTTCCCGTTGGGGCCTGAATGAACTTGGCCTGCGGCCCGAAGAGGTCGGTCTTCAAGGTTCTGCCACCCAGGTGAGGAAACTTCACAAGCCCTCGCCCAAGGGAAAAGGGAAGGTCCTCAAAGGGTCGTCCCAGGAGTTGGCGGTTCATTTCTTAAAAAAGCTGGAGGCCCTCAGCATTCTGGATGAAGAGGAACCTAATGAATAACCTGCTCGGCGGTGTCTGGGTTTTCGGGGACTATCGCAATTACTTTCAGAATAGGGTAACCCTGCAGCTCATTGCCAAGGGCAGAGAACTGGCAAGGAGACTTGAGAGGACATTGACCGTTCTGATTCTGGGGGATCAGGTCCACCAGTACGCTATGGAATACGCGGCGCACGGTGCGGATGTCATCATGGCGGTCGATCATCCGGGCCTGAGGGAATATCAGGTGGAGACCTATACCGGGGTCGTGGCGGAAATCGTCGAATCCCTGAGGCCGGAAATCTTTCTTACCGGTGCCACAAATTTCGGCCGGGAATTCTTCCCGCGACTGGCCAAACGTCTTCACACCGGGTTGAGCGCCGATTGTATCGCCCTTGAAATAGATCCGGAAACGAAACTTTTGATTCAGACCGCGCCTTCCTTCGGGGGGGAACTCCTTGCTGACGTGGTTACCCCGGACCACCGGCCGCAAATGGCGACGGTGCATCCGGGAATGTTTGAGGAACTGCACCATAACGCCGGAAGTGTTGCGCGTATCATCTACCCGGAAATGGAGATCAGGGCCGATAACCGGGTGCAACTTGTCAGAAGCCGCCCCGAGGGTAAGTCAAAGATCCAATTGGAGGAGGCACCGGTCATTGTCGTAGGGGGCAGAGGGCTGGGAAACAAAAAGGATTTTCAGTTGCTTTTCGATCTGGCTGACCTGTTGGATGGTGAAGTCGCGGCGACTCGACCTGTCATTCTTGCGGGCTGGACTGAAGGCGAAAGGCTTGTCGGGCAGACGGGGAAAAGCGTCAAACCTAGGCTACTTATTACGATTGGAACGTCCGGCGCCCTGCAGTATACGGCCGGGATTCAAGGTGCAGAGACCGTGATTGCCGTCAATCGGGATCCCAATGCCCCTATTTTCAAAATCGCCGATTTGGGCCTTGTGGGGGACGCGCGAAGGGTTCTGGAATTGATACTGCAACATTTGAAGATGCGACTCTAGCCGGGGGCGTTTACGTTGTTACCTTTTTTTCAAAAGGCTGAACTTTACCCAAAAGGAATTCAGGAAATGCGAACATGGACTATCGTGAAAGTATAATCAGTGCCCACCACAACTATCTTGTAAACGGCCTGCTCACCCCGGGATTCGTGCTTGGTGAGCCAGCCTCACACGATGGTTTCTGGTTTATTGCGGACATGTTGACTCCCAATGAAAAGGCACCCCGGATCTCGGGGCGTTTTTTTGATTCCGGGGGCAGGTTTCTCCTCCTGATGAGGTGTAACGAGATTGTGGAAAACCCCGCAGGTTGTACATGTCATGCCCAGTCCGAAGGATTTCGAATCCTTCAAACATCCGGAGAATCGATTTTCAGCCTGTTCACGAGGCATTTTGCAAACGGATCCCTGACGCGTATGGAGGGGAGACTGTATGACAGGCAAGGAAATCCAAGGATGGAACCGGCATACGGAGGGGTCAAAGTGTACGGAAAGGCCTGCCTGACGCTGGATTCTCCATTCTCCTTGTGAACACGGCATTCAGGTGGATTCGGGAAGAGACGTGCCGTAGCGCGATGGTAGGTTGCAAAAAGCTAGACTTTTGCATCCATTTTAGCCTTGACAGATTATAGGGATTGCACTATAGATTAGCGCCTGAAAGATCTTGGTCATGGGGTCTGAATACTCCCAATTCTTTTGAAAGAAGAGAGTTCAAAATTCTGTTTAATTTTAAAAAGAATCGGAAGATATTAGAAGACATGAACTTGGTCATGCAACTGGGCCTGACCATGGCCGGTTCGATCTTGTTTTGCTTTGCTATCGGGTATTATCTGGACAAATGGCTTAATACAAAAGGTGTTTTCATCACGATCTTCATATTGTTGGGTATTGCAGGCGGCGGCTATACGGTTTACAGGCAGATAATGGAAATTACTGAAGAGGACAGAGACGAAGAAACCCGAGATGGATGATCAAGCCAACGAGGTTACCCAATTTCAGAAAAGAGTTTGCTCTTGGACGATGTCATCCGTCCTGGTGCTTGCACTTGTTCTTCTTTTTTTTCAGGAAAAGGCCATTGCAAAAGGCCTGATCCTGGGTGCGTGCTTCAGTATCTCCAATTTCTTTCTTCTCGGAAGATTCATTCCGTTGACTCTGGGTCGATCCCTTGCCAAGGCAAGATTCATAAGCTTGACCTCTATTCTATCCAGATACATTCTGCTTGCTATTCCCATGATTTTGGCGCTCAAATTGACTTCTTTAAATTTTGTAGCGACGGTGGTCGGAATTTTTGCCGTTCAGATTGTGATGCTGTTTGCTTATATCGTTGTTAGGCCGATTTTAACGGGCCGGTAGAGTTAACCAGGCCGTGTTGTTCTGTGGCCGTTTTAAATTCTTAGGATAGATTGAAATTATGGAAGACCTAACCCAAATCCCCCAATTTATCGTCAAATTATTTGGTCTTAACCTGGTTTTCAACGTTGAGACAATCATTATGACATGGATCGTCATGGCCGCTCTGATCCTCTTCGGTTTCCTTGCCGTAAAAAAGATTGATTTTTTGCCCAACCCTTTTCAGGTGGTTGCGGAATTCTTCGTGAGCACTTTTTACGGCCTTACCGAGGATGCTCTCGACGAGAAGATGGCCAAGAAGTACTTCCCCCTTATTTGTAGTCTTTTTATGTTTCTTCTATTGAGTAATTGGCTCGGTATCATCCCAAAACTGGCGGAGCCGACCAAGGACCTCAATACGCCGCTCGGCCTCGGGGTCCTGGGCTTTGTCCTCGCCCATCACGCCGGTATAAAGGCCAAGGGTTTCAAGAAGTATGCAAAGGAATATTTCGAACCCATGTTTTTTATGGCCCCTTTGAATATCATTGGAGAACTGGCAAAGGTGGTCTCTATCTCATTTCGTCTCTACGGTAACATTCTGGGTGGTGCGATCATCATATTGGTTGTATCGCACCTCATCTACAGCCTGGTCCTTCCTCCTCTGCTTATATGCTTTTTCAGCCTTTTTATTGGGACGATTCAGGCCTTTGTGTTTACGATGCTTTCACTTGTTTATATTTCAGTTCAGGTTAAATAGCTATGATGATGGAAGTAACTGCAGCCATAGAGTTGGCATCTTATGTGGGCGCCGGTTTGTGTATCGGCCTTGGGGCAATCGGTGCGGCACTGGGTGAGGGGTACACGGCCGGTATGGCCAATGAAGGCCTCTCCCGGAGACCGGAGCAATCCGGTGATATCCTGAAAAATATGCTTGTCGGACAGGCAATAGCCGAGTCAGCCGCAATTTTCGCGCTTGTCATCGCGATTCTGCTGCTGTTTCTGGAAACATCATCGGCTAATCTGCTCAAGGCAGCAGCACTTCTCGGTGCCGGTATATGTATGGGTTTGGGTGCCATCGGTTCGGGGGTCGGTTCAGGATTTCCCGGTGGACAGGCCTGTCTCGGAATGGCAAGGCAGCCTGAAATAACCACACGTTTGACCACTAACATGCTCATCGGATCAGCTGTGTGCCAGACGCCGGCCATCTTCTCCATGGTGGTTGCCCTCATGCTTTTGTTTATGGACTTTGGGAATATGCCTTTAACTCCGACTTGGGCGGCCTTTTTGGGGGCAGGTATCAGCACCGGTTTGGCAGCCATTGGATCGGGAGCGGGAGGAGGCATGGCAGCGGGAGCGAGCTGTGAGGGGATAGCGCGACAGCCCGAAACCTTCGGCGCGGTTTCCACAACGATGCTGGTGGGGCAGGCCGTATCTCAAACCCCGTCCATATTCGGACTCCTGGTGAGTTTTATCCTGATTTTCAAGGCGTTTCCGGCATCCACTGGGCTTGCCGCTTCCATGGCGCTTCTGGGCGCCGGACTCAGCATGGGCTTTGGTGGCATAGGGCCGGGAATCGGAAATGGGATGACCGCCCAGGGTGCTGTAAAATGGGTGTCAAGAAATGCAGAGGAAACAGGCCCCCTGACACGTACCATGTTGGTCGGCCAGGCTGTCTCACAATCCACGGCCATCTATGCGATGGTCGTGAGTCTTGTTCTTATTTTCGTGGTTTGATATTTTTTCATCCTTGTTTTTAAATGAATTTGGGAGGCAAAAAATGATTGAAGGTGCAGATCTAATCAAAGCAGCAGCTTTTTTGGGCGCGGGCATTGCCATGGGACTGGGTGCTATCGGCCCCGGTGTCGGGGAAGGATTTGTCGGAGGTAAGGCCTGTGAAGCTATCGGGAGGAAACCTCAAGAGGCCGGTCTACTGACAAGGACCATGCTCGTCGGGCAGGCCGTATCGGAATCAACTGGAATTTATTCGCTGGTCGTCGCTTTGCTGCTCCTTTTTGTGGTGTAGAGTGACCCAATCGGTGGGAAATCATGATTAGTATTAACGCAACCCTGGTTGTTCAGATTATTCATTTCCTGATT
>CAYNYM010000294.1:0-4961 GCA_964401325.1 uncultured Desulfobacteraceae bacterium
ACCTTAAATCCTCACGTTAGAAAAGCCTGGGACAATTTTGAAGATCAGGAACTGAAACAAACTCCAAGGCTTGAAGAGAGAGCTTTTAAAGCTTATCAAAAGAAAGGCATTGAGAAATCCCAAATTATTCTCACTCAATATACTTATACAAAACTGATTACCGCTTACAACAAAGTGAACGCACTTAATTATTGGGTATTGGATCAAATGAACGCAACTCCCTGAAACTTTCGTCGCGAATGGGGTTCGGAAACTGGTAACTCTCTCTTATCATGTCATTTCAAATATCTACAGAGCTGCAGATTCAAGGCATGGAGGGTAAAATTTTAGTGCTACCGCGAGACCTCGACAGCGAAGTAAGGGAGTATCCTCGGCTTTCCCAAGGGCTAATTCGGGGAGGAAGCGGCCTTAATGGTCTCTTCCTCCCGACAGAAAGACCCTTAGCTGCCCGATAAGTCGATCCCGCGTGGAAGGGTACTCAAAGTGGGAAGGAGAAGGGGCAGAAGAAAGGCGACGGTTGCTAAACATGACCCTGCGACAGCTGAAGATGCTGGCTAATGAGGGAAATCTTTGTGCCAGTCCCCTATTTGCCCTCATGGAATCAACTAGTCTTGCATAATACCTTAATTCCAAAAAATTCAACAATAAAAACGATATGTTTCATTTGTAGGTTTGTTCGAGAGGTACGCTACATTCTTGTCAAAAGGTAAAGCTTTTAGGTGTCGGTCAGAAACGATAATCTGGACTGTGTCAGAAATAAGGGCTGAATTTCAAGATGCAGTGCTCTGGTTGTTTACTATGGGACAGATTATTTGCCAGTATCACAATTTGGGATAAATTAGAATTTTTGACAATATCTCAATCCTGGTTGGTGAGATCTAAACCATAAGGCTCGCTCTAACGCCGGTATCTTACGTCATGAGCGGCTTAATTGGTAACACACTTTAATGGGCCGCACAGTCAAATCTTGACTCGATTTTTATATGTTAATGCTTTCAGGCTCTGGCATTTGGGGGTATTATTGGGGGCATTTTAAAAGTGAAAAACAACAAAGATTAATGATAACAGTCTATTGGGCTAGCAATGTGGATTTGACCTTTGCGCCATTTATCAAGTAATATCAAAGTGTTATGTCTGCCAGATATTTCCTGCCTTATTTTACCCCTAAAGATGTTTTCACAATCCGCCGAAAATCTGCAAAGTCGCGTCAATCATTGACATTCAGCCCAGTGGTCATAAGTATTCAAAATACTGATATATGTAGGATTTGATGGTGATGGTATGAGACAGGAGAACCGAAGAGTTATTCGGCCAGATACCGTCTGGAAATTTTGATCATGCGCCGGCGGTTCAGGCCAAAATCATAGTATCCAACCCTTGAGCCCGAGCGAAAATGGGCCGTGCGGGCGGTATCGTCGAGAAAGAACTCAATATCATCTATGAAACGCAAGAATCGCGTCCTGAACCGGGCGTAGATATAGGAATCGGAAGTCTCAATGATTTTGGATCCTTTTAAGCCTCTGATGATAGCAGTTATTCGGTTTCTACTCTGATCTTTTGTCCCGTTAAAAGGAAGGGGCCGCATGGCATGTCGCGGCTTCTTGCTCTGTGTTGAAACACAGTTGGGGGCATCAGGGCAGGGTGACAGGATGCCCCTTTTGCTATCCGGGTTATCGGGCGGCTTGATTGAGCAACCTGAGATAATCAACCGTGTGGCCGTTAAACCGGCTAATTCTTTATCCATCCTTTACCCCCTCCTCTCTCCGGTCTGTTTCGCCCCTTATTCGTTGTTGACCCCAATGCGATCTCCTCTGGGCATCAATTCGAGCGGAGGATGGCGCAGCCCTTTGATCCATCTATCCGGAAATCCCTTAAGACCGTTGCCCGCACCCAAAAGGGCACCCAGTAACGCCCCCCGGTGGACATTGTCTCCTCCGAGGTTTGTATTCGCTATCAACCCTCTTTCCGGGTCATCATGGTATTTGAGCGCCAGATAGATGGTGGCCGGCACCGAGTCCTCCACGTAACAGGCCGTGCTGAAACGCCCCCCTATGACCCGTTCATCAGGGTCGTGGAGCCACTTCAGAAAAGGATAGGCCAGAAGGGGAGAGGTCGATTTATCAACGGCCTCCAGCAGCACGTCTTTTAGAGGCATCCCGCCCAGTGTCTTGAGAAGCAGTTTGATAACAAGGGACCCTGCGGACTCCATTTTCGGGCCCAAATGGGTGAGGGAAAGATGTTCCAGGGCGGCCTCATGAGCCCGTTCAGGATCATTTTGAAAAAAGACAATGATGGGGACCAGGCCGACAAGGCCACCGATGTGTTTCTCTTTGGCCCCACATTTTCTGGGAGGATTTCCCCGGGCATAAAGGGTGAAAAAGTGGCGGTGGTATTCCTCCACATAGGTGTCGCGATGAGTGCCCGGTAGGGTCATGAAATCGATATATCGTTTTAGGTAGTCGTCTGCATCGTAGTCGCCGATTCGATTCAATGACTCGATCAAAAGGGTGCACAGTTTGAGATTGAGGGTGTTTTCGCCCGCATCAAGGAACTGGTGGTAATGGATACCGTGTCTTCCCCAGTATCGGGCCTGATCATGCAGGATGTCTCCTTTCTCATTCAAAGGGATGTAGGAGGATCGCCAGAGGATGCTGTCGGGATGAGGATTCCTGGGTGCCATGTAGTCCTCGACGGTTCCGTAATCACGTTGAAGGGCTGAACGGTCATAATACCAGTGAACGGGCATAGAGAGTGCGTCACCGATATATAGCCCGTAAATCGGGCCTCGGCTTCTAGAGGAGAATGATTTGGTGGTAACTACTTCAGTCATATTTGATTCATTGCTTTGACAAGCCTTCACCGGGGAAGGGGGCAGGAACGGAACCTCGGAATTGGCGATAGTTCTGATCTTGGTTTTGCGATTTTCGATGTGGATCTCTCTCTTGGGTCCTGCCCGTTTCTCGCCGAAGCCGGGGCTATTCATTCAGATAGAGCGCATAAATATAAGGTATCTCTTCTTCCGAATCGAGATCCGAATTGATCCTGACGGTACAGCGAATGGACCTTGCCGACAGGCCTACTGCGAGAAACAGTTTGGCATCGTCCGGGGGAAACTGAAACCATTTCACCCCCACCCAGGCAGGAATGGGGGAGTTGTCCGTCAGGCTTATGGCGCAAACCCCAATATGCGCTCCGATATTATTGATTGAACAATTGCCGTACCATGCCGGCTCGGCCGTTGCAGTGGTCGATAAAAGAATGACGGTCATAACCACCACCACAGCCATTGCGAACATATTTTTAAAATGCATGTCACATCCTCCTTTAATCTTTTTGAGTCGTCCATAAATTCGGCAAAGAAAAATGCAATTCAAAGAAAAGCACTTTAGGCCCCGTTTCAAGCTGCAAAAGGGACCCTGAAAAAAAATTCCAAGAGAATTGGTCAATACATTTTGGTTGATCTGCCCCGATAATGAACCGGATGAGGTTTGTTGTTACGTGACAGTCTCTTTCTAATCAAGGAGCAGAAGAGGCAGCCAGCCCAATGATTTTGCATCGTCCTGCGAATCGACAGACACGCTCAGCCTGACTCCTGGAAAAGTTCCCGAATCGGTTCCAACGAAAAAAGGACCGTCCAGGGCATAGCTCTGAAAACCCGTAGCACCAGATTGGTAATTCTTGATGTGTGTTTCAAGATAGAGCGGGCAGACAAGTTCATAGTAGTAACCTTCAGTTGCCGGATGGATGACGATATCCTCTATCGTTCCGCCCTGGTTGTTGTTGTCAATGGGTATGATGTAGGTGTTGGATATGACGGCCAGGGGATCATACTCCGTAATGGTAACCTGTCCACTCAAGAGGTAATAGGCGTAGTGGGTCTCATCGAGAATGGGGTCTGTTTCAGGGTTTTGATCGAAGTGGTAAGCATAATTATAATTGATGGAATTGAAATTAATCGTGCCGATGAGATCAGCCCTGAGGTCTACGGTTATGGGGGCGCTCTCGTTGTTTGTGAACTTCCTTACAATGCTTGCCGAAACCGTTTGTTGCACATTCATGCCGTTTTCATTTTCGTCAAAATGATTCGCTGTCCCTGCCGATCCTGAAAAGGTGGTGCCGCATAGACATGAACCTGAGAACCATGGGGAAGTGATCCTCCTGCGGATTTAGCTTCAAGGGTCGCGGTGCCCGGGTAATCATGGGGAGGCGCGTCAAATTCCGTTAGGGTGTCTTCATTGGGTACGCTGCCGTGGCTGTTCGTCCAGATGTCGACCAGTGGAGATGTTAAGGGATAATAAAACGTTCCTCCTTGCGTAAGTATCATAAAGTTCGAACTCACTGTGCCGGTGGCCCACTCGATGCCGGCATGAACCGGATTGTAAGATATCAACAAAAGGATAAAGAATCCCAATCCCATGACTGCCCTTTTCATAGACGTTCCCTCCCTTCGCGTATCTGTTTTTTTTGTTCATGATTCCTCAACCACCCAACCGACCGGGGTGAGGCTTGCCATGCCTGCAAAACGGATTTCCCGGCTCCAACGTAATCCGCAGCCCGAACACTGCACACGGACTTTCGATGGACCGATCATGAGGGTTGGATAAATCCTTGATATCAAGTCTATTTTTCAAGTCTGGAGTGAGGTGGATTTTACCGTGGGTTTCAGTTGGAAACGAATGAGGAGGTCTTCTTGACTACAGGAAGCTTGTCTTCGATAAGGGGTTCAGATGGGATCTCACAGCAAACAGGCGCCATGGCGGAAGAAAGAGACGGACTCGTGCACCCATGCCAGCGGATTCGTGAGAAGTCAGGCGGAAAAGACCTTGGGACAGTTAAATTTTCTCTCCCACTCCTGTTTCATTACCGTATCGCACTTTTCCGGTCGTGTAAATATATCGCCCTAAATTAAGTGAGCATGATGGGTTTGGATTCTTTTTAATCGAATCTTTTGCAACCGGAAT
>CAYNYM010000295.1:0-4959 GCA_964401325.1 uncultured Desulfobacteraceae bacterium
CCCGAATCGCCGTGCCGTCGATTGTTCCCGATACCCCGGCCTTCTGGATGGCCAGAGTAAGCAGGTAAACGGAATCATAGGCATTGGTTGAAAAGACATAGGGCTCGTGACCGTGTTTTTCCTTGAAGAGTGCATTAAAACGTTCAATGCCCACGCCTGTGGGTGTGGCACCGGCAACCCCGCTCAGGCCTTCAATCTTCTCTGGTCCGAGGGCCTTGCCGAGCTTGTCGAACAGTTCCTGGCTCTTGGCGCTGTCGGGAATCAGACCGAAATTGGTGATCCCCAGTTCGACCGCCTGTTTAATGATGGTAACGGCCTCTTCGGGGTAGACAATCAGGGAAATTTTATCCGGCTTGCCCTGGGAGACCTTTACCAATTCCGCTTTAAATGAAGTTTGGCCCAGTTCGTAAAATATCGTATTTGTAACACCTCCGCCAAGGGCTGTGAAACTTTTCTCCATGACCCTGGCCAGTGCATGCCCGTAAGTGTCGTTTCGTGCAAGGATAGCGATCTTTTTATACCCATTTTCTTTGGCCAAGAGCGCCAGGGCCTTACCTTGAAAAGCATCGGTAGTAGAGGTCCTGAAGATAAAATCGTCGTCTTTGTATTCCGATAGCAGGGGTGAGGTCGCTGCGTCGGCAACGAGCACCACTTTGTTCTGCACGATTATCGGCGCCATTGCCATGGCGACGCCGCTGGCAACAGGGCCGGATATAGCTTGAACCCTGTCAATGTTGATGAGTTTTCTGGCGGCTGCGACCCCCTGATCAGGGACTGTTCCGCTATCGGCCACAATAAGTTTCAGGGGCCGATCCAGGGGACCGCCAGCGGCATTGATATGTTGGACGGCCAGGTTCGATGCCAAAAGCAAGGCACTGAATTCGGCAAGGTCTCCGGTAAGGGGAAGTATCTTGCCGATGGCCAACGGTTTGTCTTCAGCATTCAACGCGGGTACTGTGGCGATTATGCCGAACACACAAATCAGGCAAAAAACGATTTTCTTTTTCAACGCGTTACCTCCTTATATATAATCAATCTGGTGGGCATGATATAGGCGTCAAAATCAAATTATTTTCCATTGCCGAGAGGGTAGAATAAGGCGCTCAGAAATGAATGAAACCCATTACCAAATCCAGGTTGCTCTCAAAACAGCGGAAAGCATCGGCTTGAATTTTCTCGCAATCCCGCGGAATATTTTGCACTGAATCAGGACAGATGGGGGCTAAATCCTGGATGTGAGGGGTAAAAACAACAGGGAAAAGGATAAAGCGAAGAAAACGACCACGCCTCTTTTCAGGGCGGCAAATTCGATTTTGTTTAAAATACTTCTATATATAAATCATGTGACCATTTCAACAAAAAAACCGCCATGTCAGGATATTGATGATTCGCAAGTCCCAAGGGGCAAGTCTCCGGATTTTATTCCAGGGTACATCCGGTATCCCCTCTTCAGTTTCCGCTACCCCGAGTGGAGGTTTTCCAGGCATCCTTTGCCACATTGTCCCCCCACTGGCTGAAGATGAATCCTTTCACGGCCTTTTCCGATGAAACGCTCTCTTCCGGGAGCCCAAGAACATCCAGGCATTCCAGAAGGTAATCAGAAACCGGTTCAATCACATCCTCCAACAGATGGAGAAGAACACTCCTTAATGACTTCGACCTGTTCCCCTTTGTCGAGCCTGCCGATAAACCTGGATGAGACCCTATGATCAAAACGCAGGTTTCCCCTGCTTCCGGCTATAAATGCCGGAAGGATATTTTCAACGACTACTGCCTTTCCCATGGCAGGGGAGAGGAAAAGAGTTGCAAAAAGATCCTTCAATATCAATATTTTTATATAATATTTTGAATCAATTAAATAATCCGACTGGTTGGAATGCTTAGACTCAAAATAGTACGTTAAATTAATAAGATAGAGTAAAAACAATATTGTCATAATGGGGATTTGAAATTAAGCTATAAACCAGCTGGTCGGTTTTTATAGGCAGTGGAAGTTTTCTTGTTACAGGCATAACAGTATCCCCCTGCGTATTTTTTGAAGGACGAAAGTTGTTTAACCCGCCATTCGAACATGGCAAGTAATTTAAGCGCATTATGAAGGCACGATGACGAAAGGAGGAGGGATATGGAGGTTGAAACAAAGCTCGTTGAGTATTTGACCCAAACAAATTTCGAGTCGATTCCCCGGGAACAACTCCGAACAATCAAAAACATGATCCAGACGGTTCTTGGAACAATCCTTGCCGGATCGTCGTCGGAGGGCTGTGAGGAAATGGTCGAGTATTATAGGACGATGGGGGGAAGGGAGGAGGCGACAATTTTCGTTCACGGGGGCAAGATGCCCGGCCCAAATACCGCTTTGGTCAACAGTGTTATGGCACGGTCCCTTGATTATTGTGATGCCATATTTTAGCGGAACTAGGGGAGCGTTTTGAGCTTCAAGAGCTGGTGTTCAAAAAGTACCCGAGTTGTGGATTGACCCAGGGATGTACGGAGGCCATCCTTAACCTGGTGAAGGAAGAAAATGTGAAGGCCAAAGACATCCGCATGATCCGCATCCATGTGCCCCCCTATGCCCATAAGCTGGTGGGACATCCATTTCAGCTGGGCGAAAATCCGCGGGTAAATGCTCAGTTCAGTATCCGGTACTGTGTGGCCAGTGCGCTGTTGAGGGGGCACTCTCGATTGGAGGATTTTGAGGAAACCGCAGTCAGGGATCCGGACGTCATGTCCTTTCTGGGGAGGATCAGTGTAACGCCCGACCCACAACTCGACAAGCGCGGGCAAACTGGCCCTGGACATGCACGTCCTTACTGCAAGCGGGTCGCAATACATCAAGGAGATTGACATCGCCCCTGGATTTCCGGGAAATCCGCTCACGCAAGAGGAACATCTCAGACATTACTGGGATTGTATCGAATCCATGCCCCAGGGCCTTTCGGGGGAAGACGCTGAAAAGATTCCTAACCTTGTCAACATAATTGAGGAACTTGAGGATATTCGGTCAATTATTTCCCATTTGCTAAGATGAAATAAACCTTCGAGGGAGAGAGAAAATGAATATTTTGGATCTCTTAGAAAAAAATGCCCGTTTGTACCCCAATAAGACTGCATATGTCGAAATCAAACCGGTTACGAAAATTGGGAGAGCAATCAATTGGGTTGAATTTCATGAAAGGACCAATCAATTGGCCAACGCCCTCTTGGAAAAAGGTGTACGAGAAGGCGGATCGGTTTTTCTGCTGGGAAAAAATTCCTTGAGTTGGCTGGTGTGTTATTTTTCGGTTTTGAAAACAGGGGCATGGGTCGTCCCTCTCAATTTCAGGTTTACCGACGAGGATATACTCTACTGCGCTCAGGTGGCAGAACCTGGCGCTTTCATCTTTGACGAAGAGTATGCTTTACGAATAGAAGGACTGCGCGATTCAATGTCCTCCATCCAAACCCACATTTGTATGGGGCAGGTGGATTTTAAATACATGGAAAACCTGGAGACGATGATTCGTAAAGGATCGCCGGGGTCGCCGGGAATACCGTTGGAAGATGGGAAGCCTTGCGCTCTTTATTTTACATCCGGAACCACGGGAACCCCAAAGCCGGTGCTCATAACCCAGGCGAATTTGCTGTGCACCGCCATAACCGAAAGCACCAATAATGGCATTGATCAGGAAGACAGCCTGCTTATGATGCCTCCCCTTTATCACCTTGCCATCGGACACCTGCTGGGGCTTCTGGCGGTAGGAGGGAAAACCGTTCTCCTCACAGAGCGCATCACCCCTCAATTTATACTCGAGGCGATGGAAAACGAGAAAATTTCCTATTTGTTTCTACTGGTACCCTGGGCATTGGATTTGCTTGAAGCCTTGGATAAGAAAGAGATTCTCAAAGAGGTTTATGATCTTAGCGCATGGCACTTCACTCAAATGGGCGCTCAGCCCATTCCACCCAGCATAGTCCATCGTTTGAAGGATTACTTCCCGGATATGCAGTTCGATACGACCTATGGGTTGAGCGAAAGTACCGGACCCGGCGTCGTTCACCTTGGTATGCAAAACGAACATAAAATAGGCGCCATCGGGAAAGAGTCGGTCACGTGGAGTGCTCGCATTATCAATACCGAGGGAAAGGATGTGGAGGCGGGACAAGTGGGGGAACTTTTGGTCAAGGGGAACGGCGTGATGTCCGAATACTACAAGAACCCTGATCTGACCAAGCAAACCATTGAAAACGGATGGCTTCATACCGGTGATTTGGCGAGAAGGGACGAGGATGGTTTCATTTTCCTTGTGGATCGTAAAAAAGACCTCGTCATATGCGGAGGCGAGAATATCTTCCCCTTTGAAGTGGAGCAAATTATCCTGCAACATTCCAAAGTCTATGATGTCGCAGTAATCGGAACACCAAATGAAAGGCTTGGAGAAATTGTGACCGCTGTAATACAAACAGTATCCGGATCAACCCTGAGCGAAGACGAGGTGGTCGATTTTTGTGAAAAAAATCTGCCCAGGTATAAACGCCCACGATCAATCATCTTTGACACCGTACCTCGAAGTCCTACAGGAAAAATTGAAAAACCCAAGCTCAGAAAGAAATACTGCTGACACGTGAGATCCAAGAAAGGACAAAGGAGGAGAGAGAAAATGAAAAGAGAGACCGATTACGGGTATCCAATTAAACCCGTGTATACGCCTGAAGATATTGAAGGTCTGGATTACGAGAAAAATTTGGGCGATCCAGGTTCATACCCGTATACGCGCGGATATCACCCGGAAGGATATCGTAGGCGCATATGGACTCGGAGAATGACCGCAGGGCTTGGAAGCTCCAAAGATACGAATAAGGTCCTTAAGAGATACAGGGAGATGGGGCAAAGAGGCGGGATGTGTGTCATTTGCGACAGGACAAATGCGATGCCCATTGATTCAGACCATCCGATCGGCAGGAAAGAGGCCGGTGTCT
>CAYNYM010000296.1:0-4956 GCA_964401325.1 uncultured Desulfobacteraceae bacterium
TTCCTGCGGTACCTCACAGCCTAAATGCCTACAGCCTATCTGGCTGAGTAGTTACAATTCCGGAAGCTTGGCCTTGTCAAAGTTGGGCAGGATCGCCTGTTCGCTGGCAAGCTCCGTATCGGTGGGCTGCTCGATAAATCGAAAAAGCGCCACCGGCGTCCATGCTCAGTCTGAACATCGGATGCTCCGGCTAAACCCGTCGGACAACCAGGGAGTGCGGTTTCTCATCGATGAGGTGAAAGCCAAGGCAACCTGGGAGGATCGTGAATGGATTTTGTCATGATCTTGATCGAGAGGCTGTCAAAGTGCTCGACAAGAAGGGGCTTGAGGCCTTTGCTCGCCAAGTTCACTACAAGTTCGAATCCGCTCGGACTCGGGGTAAAAAGAATGGGCTTCATCATGTCCCCTTGAGCCCGTATTTCTTCTGTGGCTTTCACTTTATGAAAAGTCTATAAAATGATACATCAACTTCTGAAAGTACGGTCTTGAATGCCATGGCAAAAGGCCGAATATCCTGTCACTCCCACGAAGGAGGGGGACACTGTCGGAAGTATTCACGCCCTTATCCCGCTTCAGAGCGAAAAATTGGTCAGCGCATGAGCAACAATGAAATCAACTACGATCTAACCCTGACGCCTGCCGGTCGCCTTCGCATGCAAGAGGGCGACCCATACAGCGGGGCAACACTCGATGCCTGGATGAAGCGGGTCGCGGCAGGCTTTTCATCCTGCCAGGCCTCGGGTCTTTTCGCCCTCGGCGCAACCAGGCCGGAGGCGCCGCCTCCGCCTCCGTTCTCCTTTTGGCGGGATTTCTCCTGCCGCTACATGACCCAACTCTGCCGAACGCCCGAGTCCGTCGGGAGACGCATCGATGCGATTGAGCCGCCTTCTGAATCCGAGTTGGCGACCCTGCTGCTTTCTGCGCCGCCCATGCAGGGGGGAGAGTACCTGAGCCCCGAAGTCTTTTGCAACCTTTGGTCTGATTTGGACGCGTGGGCGCGGAAACAGATCGCCGCGTCAAAAGACGGAATGACCGGGTGGCTGAAGAAACACGCCGCGATCTGGCGCCAGGTCGGACGCGTTTGTTTTCACCTTGCGGAGAACAAGTCGGAGCCCGAGTTTCCTTTTGCGTTTCTGGCTACCTACGCGCCAAGCCTTTCAAGGGGCGGCCGGGTTCGATACCAGCCTCTGGGCAAGGCCCTGCAAGAATACGCGGGCAAACGAAACAAGAAGGCACTGATCAACCTGCTGGCGCCCGTTTATCGGGCATCCGAAAAGGTGGACTTTGTCAAGGAGTTGGTCGATTCCGGCGATGTTTTTCATCCCCTGGCATGGACTCCCGGCGAAGCCTACCGCCTCCTGCGGAACGTGCCCCTTCTGGAGGAAAGCGGCCTTCTGGTGCGGCTCCCCGACTGGTGGCGAAAACGCCCCCGCCCGCGCGTGGCCGTGACCATCGGCGAGAAGGGAGAGAACCGTCTCAACGCCAATGCCATGCTGGACTTCAAGGTCGATCTCGCCCTGGGGGATCAACACCTGACCGAAGAGGAATGGCATCGGATCATGGCGTCGGAGGACGGCCTTGCCTATGTGAAGGGGCAGTGGATCGAGGTAGACCAGGAAAGGCTGTCCCAGGCCCTTTCGCATTGGAAACAGGTGGAGGCCAAAGCAGGCGAAGAGGGCCTCTCATTTATCGAGGGAATGCGTCTTCTGGCCGGAGCGCCTCCGGATTTGGATGTTGACGGTTCGCCCGCAAGCGGAGAGCCCGCGTGGTCATTCGTTGGCGCGGGAAAATGGCTTTCCCATGTGCTCTCGGGCTTGCGCCATCCGGACGGGTTGGCCTCCGGCGGACTCAACCGGAACTTTCGCGGTACGCTTCGTCCTTATCAGGCAATCGGGTGCCACTGGCTCTGGTTTTTATCAAGCCTGGGGCTTGGCGCCTGTCTTGCCGACGACATGGGCTTGGGCAAAACCGTGCAGGTATTGTCGCTCCTGCTGGCCCTGAGGGAGGATAAGCCCTCCGACAAGGCGTCGCTTCTGGTGCTTCCGGCCTCCCTCCTGGCAAACTGGAAGATCGAGATGAGGCGCTTTGCGCCAACACTTGAGGCCTTTTTCATTCACCCCTCCGAAACGGACAAAAAAACCCTTGCCGCCATGGCCGAAAACCCCTTGGCGATCCCGGGGAAAGCCGACCTAATCCTGACCACCTATGGCATGCTGACCAGACAAAAATGGCTGCTGGACGTGCCATGGCGGCTTGTTGTCCTGGACGAGGCCCAGGCCATCAAGAATCCATCCACGCGGCAAAGCAGGACGGTCAAACAGCTCAAGGCGGATGCCCGGATCGCACTCACGGGCACGCCGGTAGAGAACCGGCTTTCCGATCTATGGTCCCTGTTTGACTTTCTCTGCCCCGGGCTGCTTGGCTCGGCCGCCCGATTCAAAAAATTCGTCAGGGGCCTGGAGACGCGAGAGCACGACCGGTACGCACCTCTCAGGAATCTGGTCCGGCCTTACGTCCTTAGGCGGCTCAAGACCGATAAGAGCATTATCTCGGATCTGCCCGACAAGACCGAGATGAAAGCGTTCTGCGGTCTGGCGAAAAAACAGGCCGCCCTGTACGCCAGGTCGGTGAAGGAGCTCGCCAGGGCCCTCGAGGGGCTCGACGGGATGAAACGGCGCGGGCTGGTCCTGGCATACCTGATGCGGTTCAAGCAGATCTGCAATCACCCGAGTCAGTTTTACGGCGACGGAGAATATGAACCGGTTGACAGCGGCAAGTATGACCGACTCCGGGAAATCTGCGAGGAAATCGTCTCTCGGCAGGAAAAGGTTGTCGTGTTCACCCAGTTCCGCGAGATGACCGAGCCCATCGCCTCCTTTCTCGGAGGGGTATTCAGGTGCGAAGGTCTTGTTTTGCACGGGGGGACTGCGGTCAAGAAGCGCAGAGTTTTGATTGATGCCTTCCAGAAGGAAGATGGACCACCGTTTTTCGTGCTCTCCCTCAAGGCAGGCGGAACGGGTATCAACCTCACTGCCGCGTCGCATGTGGTCCACTTCGACCGATGGTGGAATCCGGCCGTGGAAAACCAGGCCACTGACCGGGCTTTCCGCATCGGTCAACAGCGAAACGTGGTGGTGCACAAGTTCATTTGCCGCGGGACGGTCGAGGAGAAGATTGATGCCCTGATCGAAGAAAAAGCGAACCTTTCCGACGATATTCTGAAGGCCGGGGCTGAATCCATGCTGACGGAGATGAGCGACGAGGAGCTGTTAAAGATCGTGGCCCTTGATGTGGAAAGGGCAAAATTGTAGGAGGTGAATGATGAGCCGGTACGGATGGCGTCCCTATGTGCCTGTGGCCGTGCGCCGTGCGCGCGCCTTGAAAAAGATGGAGACGCTTCGAAAGAAGGGCCTCGATATCACGCCCGTGGAAATCGAGGGAAGAAAGATCGCGCGAACGTTTTGGGGGGAGGCGTGGTGCGATCACCTGGAGTCGTTCAGCGACTACGAAAACCGCCTGCCGCGCGGCCGCACTTACGTCCGCAACGGTTCTGTGTGCCATCTTGACATTGCCAAGGGCGAGGTCAATGCCATGGTCTGCGGCTCCACGCTCTACACGGTGAAGGTCGCCATAAAGACGCTGCCCCGGAAGAAATGGAAAGAGGTGAAGAATCGGTGCGCCGGGCAAATCGGTTCGCTCTTGGAACTGCTTCAGGGCCGGCTTTCCAAGAATGTCATGGCCGTCGTGACCGACCGCAACAACGGTCTATTCCCCCTGCCCGGGGAAATCAGCCTGCATTGTAGTTGCCCTGACTGGGCCGTCATGTGCAAGCATGTGGCGGCCGTGCTCTACGGGGTGGGCGCACGGCTCGACCAAAAGCCGGAGTTGCTTTTCCTTCTTCGGGGCGTGGACCATGAAGATCTGATCAGCGCCGATATCGGCGTGGTCACCGCCGCGGGATCGAAAGGCGGCCGGAAACGAATCGCCGAGGATGCCCTGGCGGATGTGTTCGGCATCGAAATGGCTGAAGATGTGACGGCATCAACTGCAAAGCCTTCGCCGCGCCGGAAAAAGGCTGCGCCAAAGGCAAAGAAGACGCCCAAGGTCGCGGTGAAAAAAAAGACGACCCACAAAAAGAGCGGCGGCGGAAAAACGATTCAAACCCAAAAGAAATCCGCCACCGCGAAGGGGGCCTCTCAATCCGCTTCAAGAGACCTACACGTCACCGGAAAGGCCGTTGCCGCATTGCGCGCGAAGTTCGGGATGTCGCAGAGCGAGTTTGCAAGGCTTCTTGGCGTCAGTGCCCCTTCTGTCGGGAACTGGGAAAAAAAACCAGGCAAACTGGGTCTTCAGGCACGCACGCTTTCCGCCTGGAACGCGACGAAAGCGCTATCAAAGACGCAGGCCTCGCGAAAACTGCACGGTTCGTGACGGTCTGAACACGAAAAATCAATTGAAAAACAAGGCCTTGGGAGATTTTTGGATGCCCAGTTGGTAGCGTCCCGCCCGCTTGCCGAAAATATCTTCCCCGAATTCTCACATTCTCCGCCTGGCAAGCCGGACAGGGATTCAGCAACACCGAATCAGCAGACAGCGGAAGAGGCCGTGAACAGACGAAAAATTCCGAACCGCAGCGTATGCAACATATCATTTATGTATCAATTTCATGAAGCGGGAACGGAACCGTTTCTTTTTTCGCTCATTCAGACTATGCTAAAAGGAAATGTCCACCTGGACATTCACACGAATCAGGAAAGAATGATATGAGCAAATCACCGGAAACGGCAAACTTGGCCGTGTTTTGCGATTTTGAAAACATCGCCCTTGGCGTGCGGGATTCACGCTACGCCCAGTTTGACATCAGCAAGGTCCTTGAACGCCTTTTACTCAAGGGCAGTATTGTTGTCAAAAAGGCTTATTGCGACTGGGAACGGTACAAGGAGTTCAAGGCGGCCA
>CAYNYM010000297.1:0-4952 GCA_964401325.1 uncultured Desulfobacteraceae bacterium
CGAAAAATGGGGGGCACGGGTCTGGGGCTCGCCATTGTCAAACATATCGTTGAGGCTCACGGCGGCCACGTGGAGGTCGAGAGCGTTCTCGGTAAGGGAAGCACGTTCTCGATTATCCTGCCATTTGGAGATAATTAAGCCAGCAAGATAAGAGAACACGAGAGGCGGATCAAATCGAAGCGCCTTCAATAAAATAATCTGGTGTGTATGAACCGCGACAATGATGACAGACGTTATTTTTTGCCCATCCTGTTCCTGGGGATCCTTGTTTTTCATGGGTGTTTTTCAGAACAGCCGGGAACCATTCGGGTGAATGGTTCTACGACCGTCCATCCTATTATGCAGGGAGCGGTTCAACGATATGGTGAAGGGAAACGGTTGGGATTTCAGCTTGATGCAGAGGGAAGTGGAATCGGGATAGCAGCCCTGATCAAGGAAGAATGCGATATTGCCACCTCGTCCAGGATGATGTCGACGTCCGAATTCCAGGAGGCCGAGGCGAGGGGCTTAAAAATCAGAGAATTCGCATTGGCCAATGATCTTGTTGTGCCTATCGTGCATCCCGCAAACCCGGTGGAAGACCTCTCCCTCGACGAGTTGAAAGAAATCTACTGCGGAAACGTGAGATCATGGGAAGAAGTGGGTGGTTCATCCGGGAAGATCCTCGTGGTGCGACGGGATGACTTTTCCGGAACGCATGATCTCTGGGTGAAGCTCGTTCTTGAAAACGAGAGCCTCAGGAGTGATTGTGAAACCAAAAGAAACAACAGCGGTGTGCTGGCCTTCGTGTCGGAGAATAAGAACGGGATTGGCTATATCAGCGGCGCATTTCTCAATCCTGAAGTCAAGTCACTGAAGGTCAACGGGATAGTGCCCAGTCGGGAAAACGGAAAGAACGGCATCTATCCTATCTACAGGGTACTCTATCTCTATGTGAATGAAAAGGCCCTCGCAGGGGAGATAAAATCCTTCATTATTTTTCTTCTCAGTGATCAGGGACAAGAGATCGTTTTGGAAAGCGGTTTCATCCCCTTGAATCTCATCAAGACCCCGCCAAAATTTTATAACAATGGACGGTAGCTCCTTTCTCTTCTCCGATTCCAATCTGAGAAAAAGAAAACCCCTATGAGGTTGGAGTGTTTTGCATAGATAGCCTCCAAATCATTTTCCTAAAATGTGTTTTTATCGTTTCAAAAGGTTGTTGTGCGAACGGTGATAGCATGCGGATCGAGGGAAATGACTTATTTTGTTGAAAGGATTGTACGCCATGTGCTCAAGAAAAAGGAACCTTCCCGGACAAGTGCTTTTCCGCAAAAATTATTTGTATGCAACCATTACCGCCTTGCTTTTTTTCACCGCCTGTGCCCCACACATGAAAAGGGCACCCTTCGATCCGAGGAAATGTCTTGAAGATGTCCCCAGGCATGTCAAGGGTCTGAAGGTCCTTTCCGGCCCCCGTAGCGAACAGAGCATCATTCGGGATATGCGCCGGGCGGTATGCAACGGGCATGTGCTCTTTGGACATATGCAGGCCGAGAACAAAAGTTTTCAGTCAGGGCGGGTGTTATTCAGGGTGGTCGTGGAGTATCCCGGTGAAGTCTACGGCGTCACGGTTGAAGAGACGACGATTCAATCCGATGCGTTTCTCGCCAGGGTTTCAGAATTCATCCTGGGAACGGATTTCATCTTCTGGGGCGGAGATGATTCCGATTCCGTGTTTCTCTATCCGATACAATTCGGCCGGTAGCAAAGAAAGATAAAGATAATGTGCGGCCCCGATGAATCGTCGTTGTATGGTGTAAGGGTTGAAAGAGGCATTTGATTTTTAGGGAGCAATGGATCGGGATCTTGGAATCAAGATCCCCGTTCAGCGGCGGGAAATGAAAATAAAAAGGGGCGGTCCCTGCCGGGGTGCCCCCGATTCACTGTATGAAGAAAGCCAACTCCATGGTTTCCTATTGATTAAGATGAAGCAATTGCAGGGCTTTCTTTGAGACATAAACCTCACCGGTCACCGGGGCGTAGACCGTAATACCTGGAAGTTTGATCTCTCTTCCTTTGTAAGTCATGAAATCCTTGCTGATGGGGAACTCCGCACCCTTCACCTTAAGCACGATGTTTCCCGCGATACCGTACTCGTTCATCGCAGGGTCGCCGACAATTTCGTAATCATTGGTTACTGTGCTTATCCCCACATAGAGGCGGTCAGAAAGTCTGCTCAAATCTGCACCCATGGCATCCGCTGCAATGGTTGCGAGTTCTGTGTCGTCGATGATCCCCCCGGGCAAATCGGCACCATGGGACCAGAGCGGAACGGTCTCACCGTTGTGACCGTGGGTGGTCCAGCCGATCACTGTGTAGTTTTTGCTGATGATATGGGAAATGGCGTAATCCAAACTCACCCCTGCAGAGACCTGATAATCGAGGATCTCCTGGGTCTCAGCCGCAGTGATGTCCAGTGACCAGAATTCAAGAATCTTCGATTGGATATTTGTGATCGAATAGTCCCCTGCCATCATTTTCACGAGACCGGCGGAGGTAATCGTCATCCCCTCGAGTGGACCCACGAGATCCGCGATCTTCGTTTTTGTATAACCCACGGGGTAATAGTATTGACCAATCTTCATGCCACCGGTTTTGTGGTCGGGAAAGGCCAGCACAAGGGTGTGACCGTCCCGCTCCGCGAAATCACAGGCGACCTTCACGGCCTCGTCAAAGGCCAGGAAATCCGTGACCATATAGATGGGGTCGTTGGCATGTCCGGCCCAGTCCACCTGGGATCCTTCAACATGCAGGAAAAAGCCGTCCCGGTCCTGGGACAAGAGCTCGATGGCCTTGGCTGTCATTTCAGCGATGGAGGGCTGGTGGTCGCCAAAGTACTTACGATCTATGTCGGGCTCCAGATGACTGTCATCAAAAAGTCCCCACACCTTACCTTCCTTCAGCGCCTGCATATCGTCCTTGTTGTCCACGAAGTTGTACCCGCGATCGCGCAGGACCTGCATCAGGTCTTCGCCGTCGGTACGTTTTCCCTTCCACACGTGGCCGAAAGTGGTGGTGTAGGGGTTTTCGACCGGGATGAGATGCCGGGCGCCGCCGCCAAATACGACGTCGATGTTGTTGTAGACCATCTGCTCGATGATGTCATTATCCCAGGCCCGGCTGGAGACATGGCTCGCGAAACCGGCCGGCGTGGCATGGCTGATGCGGCAGGTCACGACGATACCGGTGGCCATGTCTTTACTCTTTGCCGCCTCCAGAACGCTGGCGATGGGGGTATAGGGTTCGGCGGTAGGTTTATAGCCGCTGAGAAGCCCTTCAAGTCGGGGGCCGACACCGACGAAACCGTCCGAGGTCTTATGCCCGCATGCAAAGGCCGTTGCGGCGGCGGCCGAATCGGTAATGATCGAATCGGCCATGTGCGTTTTCACTCCGCCGCCCTGCATCTTGTCCAGTTGCAGGTCTTCTCCCTTGAACCAGCGGGCCACGGTCTGAACGGTTTCATCGCAGCCGTCGGGCACCATAACGATCACATTTTTGATCCCTTGATGGTGGAGCCTTTCACGCACTTTCATACCGTCAAAGGCCCACACGCCGGTTGTCGCAAACAAGGTGATGCTGACAGCGGCAATCGCCGCCTTCACATTCTTTTTCCATCCTTTATACATAGAACTGATCCTCCTGATTTGGCGTTAATGTTTCATTTTTTTCTTTTTATGAGACCTGCCGAGAGACGCATCCTTCAGCAGGCCAAAACGGCTTTAACTTTCCTTCATTATAGGCATCCCCTCTTTCTCCGGGCCGCTTGGGGACATCGCCCGGGCGCCAAGGTTTCGATTTAAATCGGACAAATAGGTCGGATCGGTTTTGTTGCCGGACCGATCGGGTTTAGATGTCCTGTTACCAAGTTGTCGTGGATTTCCCTCAAGCCGCGCAAAAAGTGAAATCAATTTAAGGGTGAAACAAGCCTAGGGCGTCCGGATTCGCTTTCTGTTTTCTTGGGATTAGATTTTAGTTTAAAGTGAAAGGCCCGGCGGGAAGAAGACGGAAAAATCCTTATGTGCATCCTCAGGTTCGGGCTTAATCATTATCAGACGTTATCGGCTATTGAGAAGGGATCACGGAACATTACGGCCCATGAATTGAGTGCCATGGCATCTCTCTACGGAAGGTCTTTAGGCTATTTTTTCGAACCCGATATTTCTCCGGAGCCGCTGCTTTTGTGGTGAAAACGACCTCCGAATAAAAATTCTCCATCTCCCATTGGAAAACGGCGTTTTAGGGGCATCGGTAGTCGATGAAAGGTTGGGTGCTGGCATTCTGATCAATGCTTCGGAAGCTCCTTGGAGGAGATCAGCAACGATGGACAAATCAGGATTTCGGATATTATACAGCTTGCAAAAGAATTCGGGGTTTCCACCGAAGCGATTCTTTGGAGGCTTGTGAATCTAAGGATTATCAAGAAGCCTCGGGTAGAAGATATCATATCAAATCCCTCGGCGCTGCGTTCAGTTTTCTTATCAAGTCTATCGTTTTTCCAGGCGGCCTGGAATGATGACTAATAGCAGAAGCCAACGTCATAGGGGCATTAACGTTTAGATATGGTATTGGTGATTTTTTAATCCAGACCTGGACTCAGTTATAGGGATAATCATTGTTGATCCAGGCACTTATTACTTTGGCAATTAAACACGCCAACATAAAAGTCTCATATGCCTACTATTGTGGATTTGAAGTGTGATTCATTTGCATATTTAATTGCCGGAGTAATAATAATCGTCTCTCCTCCCACTAATGAGTCAAATAACCTTTTCCATAATAGGGATAAAACTCCAAATAGACCTTTTTATCATATATTCCAGTTGGATGCATATATGCCGGAAGGCTATTATCAATAATGTATTCTTTCCCATCTTTATCAATAAAAGTACAGGTTACATGATTGGCATATC
>CAYNYM010000298.1:0-4946 GCA_964401325.1 uncultured Desulfobacteraceae bacterium
TCCGCTGCAAGCAAATTTTTCTTTTAAATTTTGGCACAAATTTTGTAATAGGGACGTTCATAATATTATAAAAAAATTTATATTGTAGTTTTTCCCGCCTTTGAATTGGGTAAGAATGCGACCGAACAGGTATCCCGGAATGAATCATTCCAAATGATTTTGTGTGCAGATTTCCTTGGACGCTCCCCATGACCCTTCCCTCTTATAAGAGGGAAGAAACCCTTAAACTTTTTTTTACTTAGCGAATTTCTCCGTGACCGGTATTAAAAAAATGGTTCAAACCGCCTGAACCCGCCACCCCCGCAAAACAGTAACTTTGATTCGCCCTGAGGGTATTTTGCCGGGTAAGACCGCTGCCCTCACCTTTCACATCCGTCCGGATTGAAAATGATTTTTACGTTCATTCAGGAAAACGAAACACGCGAACAACCTCATAAAAAAACATCTTTTTTTCAATTTCAATGCCCGAATTCCGGTTTTCGTTGGTTTCCCATCTGAAAAAATTGTTCGGTTATTTGAAAAGAGCTACCTTTTTTACTTGACGTATCGTTATATTAGAAATATTCATATGTCAAAAAAGATACATAAAGCCCGATTTTAAGACAGGCGCCACCCGGTACCATATTTGTTCATTATAATGAACCAATATTTCAAGATTTGTATTTTCCAGCATAACGCAAGGCCCGAATTCACGGGTCCAAGTCCACCGGGACGGTTTCGCACCCTTGTGACAGGCTCCCTGTCACAGGGGCTTTTCCAGGCTGCAATAGGCTTCGTTGTTTCCGATGCCGCAGGAAAGTGCCCCGGGAAAAAGATAACCGTCTTATTGCCCTGGCGTAAAGTCCTGATAAGGGTCCCAACCGACCCACTTCAATGCGTCCGGAAACCCCATAGAATGGGGATTTTCCTTGAGCGAACAGGAGGTGTTACACCTTGAACCGAAATGCTGTACTGATCCTAGGCGGGGGTATTGCTGGTATTCAGGCCTCCATTGACCTGGCCAACATGGGCAAGGAGGTCTTTCTCGTGGAAGAAAAACCGAGCATCGGTGGCCGCATGGCACAGCTCGATAAGACCTTCCCGACCAACGACTGCGCGATGTGCATTCTCGCACCCAAAATGATCGAGTGTGCAAACCATGACAACATCACACTGCTGACCTATTCCAAACTTATTGAACTCACAGGACATGCGGGGGATTTCAAGGCCAAAATCCTCAAAAAGGCCCGCTTTGTGGATGCCGATAAATGCGTGGGTTGCGGGGTCTGCGCCGGGAAATGTCCAACCAAGGTCGACGACAGCTTCAATGCCGGTCTGGGAACCAGAAAGGCCATCTATAAATATTTCCCCCAGGCCGTCCCCTCCACCTTTGTCATCGATCCCGATCATTGCAGGGTCCTCAACGGCAAGAAGTGCGGAATTTGTGAAAAATTCTGCAAGGCAAAGGCGATCAATTTTAACCAGAAGGATGAGGAAATCACCATCCAAGCGGGGGCCGTCATCATGGCCACGGGATTTGATCTCTACGGGGTCTCCGCCCTGAGGGAATACGGTTGGGGCACGATCAAAAACGTCCTTACGGCCATGCAGTTCGAGAGGATGATCTGTGCCTCGGGCCCGACCCGGGGACATCTGAAAAAGCCCTCCGACGGAGAGGAACCAAAAAATCTGGCCTTTATTCAGTGTGTCGGTTCCAGGGATGTGCGGCACAGGCGCTATTGCTCGGCCGTCTGCTGCATGCACGCCACAAAAGAGGCGATGCTTGCCCATGAACACTATCCGAACCTGACCTCCACCGTCTTTTACATGGACATGCGGGCCGTGGGCAAGGGATTCCAGGACTACATTGCGCGCGCCCATGATGAGTATGCGGTGGAATACATACGATCCAGGCCGGGGCAGATCATTGAGAGCAAGGAGACCGGAAATCCCGTGATTCATTTTGAGGACACCAATACCCGGGAATTAAAGACCCGGGAATTCGACATGGTCATTCTTGCACAGGCCCTTATCCCCTCGGAAAGCAACAGCGAGACGTCGAACCATATGGGGGTGAAGATGGATGAATTCGGGTTTGTCAATGCCCCCTCGGAACCCCTTGATCCCTTTGCGACGAATCGAGACGGCATCTTCGCCTGCGGATTCTGCCAGGGTCCCATGGACGTCCCCGGCTCGGTGGTCCGGGCCTCCGGGGCGGCCTCCCGGGTTGCCGAGTCCCTGGCTTCACTTTGATGGAGAGAGACAGAATCATGAGTGACGGAATTAGAATCGGTATCTTTATTTGCCATTGCGGTTCCAATATCGGCGGAACGGTCGATGTCCCCCAAGTGGTGGAATACGCTAAAACCCTGCCCTACGTGGTGTGTGCGGAAGATAATCTCTATACCTGCTCGGAAGACGGTCTCTCATCCATTCGAAACCAGATCCGGGAAAATCATTTGAACAGGGTGGTGGTCGCCTCCTGTACGCCTCGCACCCATGAAGGGCTCTTCCGGAAGAACTGCGAGCGTGCGGATCTCAACAAGTATCTCTTTGAATTCGTTAACCTCCGGGAACACTGTGCCTGGGTCCACATGAATCAACCCGAGGAGGCCACCAGCAAGGCCAAAGATCTGGTGCGCATGGGTGCTGCCAAGGTCGGCCTCCTGGAACCCCGGACGGATCTTACCACCAAGGTCACGCGTTCATGCCTTGTCCTGGGCGGCGGCGTTTCAGGCCTTACCGCGGCCCTGGCCCTAGCCAACCAGGGATACCGGGTCGAACTGATGGAAAAAGAAAAAGAACTGGGAGGTCTCCTCCGATTCGTAAACAGGATATTTCCGACCCATCAGACGGCCTCGCAATTTCTGGAGCCCATGATCCGTTCGGTCCTGGATCACGAAAATATCCGGGTTCACCTGGGGTGGAAACTCTCTGAAGTCAAAGGCTTTATCGGCAATTATGCGGCCACGATCCAAAAGGAAACCCAATCTCTGGATCTGGATGTGGGCACCATTATCGTCTCTACCGGAGCAGCACCTCTTAAACCTGAGGGGCTCTATGGATATGGGCGTTTTGATAATGTCATGACCCAACTCGAGTTTGAACAGATGTCTATCCAATCCGGTTATGGGGGGTTTCATGATGTCACCATCATCAACTGTGTCGGGGCCAGGATCGAAGAGCGATCCTATTGCGGCAGGTTCTGCTGTATCGTGGCCCTCAAAAACGCCATCCTCATCAAAGAGGCCAACCCCGATGCAAGGGTGACCATCATCCAGCGGGACGTCATGGCCTGTGGAAAGCTCTATGAAGACTACTATCGAATCGCCCTGAATAAAGGCATAAAATTCGTTCGCTACGACCCGGATCAGGGTCCGGAGGTCCTGGGCAGCGGCCAAAAGGCAGACAAGGTGAGGGTGCACCATTTGCTCATGGGAGAAGAAATCATCTTGGATGCGGATCTGGTCCTCTTGACAACACCCCTTGTGCCGGGAGAGGACAACACCCCCCTTTCACGCCTGATGCGGATTCCTCTGGGCATGGACGGATTCTTCATGGAGGCCCACCAAAAACTGAGGCCCGTTGAATTTCCCACCGACGGCATCTTCGTTGCCGAGTGTGCCCGCTACCCAGGTGAGATCCCGGAATGTATCAGCCAGGCCCATGCCGCTACGGCCAAGGCGGCCGTTCCCATGGCCAACGGTTTGGTGGTGACCGAGGCCTATACCTCGGAGGTGGACCCCGCGCGCTGTTCCTCCTGCGGAAGATGCATCAGCATCTGCCCCTTCGGGGCCGTGGATTGGGCCGAGAGTTCTTCCCCCCTGAACGGGGCCGCAAAAGTCGCAAAGGTCAACCCCACCGAATGCAAGGGATGCGGGCTTTGCGCCTCCTCTTGCCTGAGCGGCGCTATTCGATTGAGCGGTTTTTCAGACGACCAGATCTTTGCCATGATCGACAACCTGAACTGAATGGAAGACTTCCGGTATCCGACCGGCGATGGAAAAGGAGTTTCAAAAATGGAAAATGCCGCACTGAAAACCGATCACGAAAACCATCAGGCGCTCAGGACGGAAATCCAGACCCTGATGGATAAGAACCATCTCAACATGTGCCTGGAATGCGGGAAATGTTCAGCGGTCTGCCCCATGGTCGCTTTCTACGGGGGAGATTTCGTATACAGACGATCTTCCCGATCGATTGCGGAGAGGCTTTGTTTTGATCCCAATGGGATTTATGACGAGGCCATTTGGTATTGCCTGGCATGCCGGGAATGCACCTTTTTTTGCCCCTCCGGTGTGGCCTTCCAGGATTTCATGATGGAACTGAGAGAGTTGCTGATTTCCAACGGCCACAAGGCTTACGCACATTTTTGCTCGAAATGCGGAGGGTATATGATGCCCAAGCAGCAGTTCAATACACTTCAAAAGAACCTCAACGGGACAGGAGACCTTCTTTTCGAATGCCCCAACTGTAAGAGGAACAGGCAGGCCGAAGTCCTGCGAAGGTTCTCCCCCAAAGGCAACCGATTAACCAAATTCAGGGGCACATTCTGATTTGCAGATAATGACATGCCATGCCGTCTGTTATCCCAATGCCTGGGAGGAAGGCAGTTAGGGAACGGCAAGGCCCTGCGGATCCAATACGGAGGGGCCTGTTTGTTTTCCCGTCCTTTGCCGCGAAAGCAAGGAAAATCATTTTTCCGGGTATCCTCCACCCGTGGCAATACGGTATAATACCCTAACGACGTCCCGGAACTTTTTTGCTCGCAACCCTTTATCCTCTTGAAACCCATCCGGCTATTGACGGGTAAAACACTATCGAAAACGACCGGGACCTGCCACCCAATTTTCAGCGTCTTCGCGACTGAGGGTAAGGGCACCATGACCGAGGGTGGAGACACAACGACCCAATTGCAGGAACACGTCCGGACTCTCACCGAGACCATCGGTGAGAGGAGCATCCAC
>CAYNYM010000299.1:0-4920 GCA_964401325.1 uncultured Desulfobacteraceae bacterium
GCGGATAGCGAAGGGTTCGGAAACTAATAGCCTTTAGCCTACAGCCTAAACAACCCGAACAGTTACTGTTTCTTTTGTGACCGTTTGGCTTTTTGAAACGCATATGGCAATGGGCGGGTCATGACCAAACATGTTAATTTTTTAAAAGGCTAAACTCATATTGTTTTCGCAAGTCGAGAGGTTGCCATGGCCGTAAAATTCGATCCCGTCACCCTTGAAATCCTCTGGCGAAGGCTCATTTCCATTGTAGACGAGGCGGACAGCGCCGTGGCCCGCACGGCCTTTTCCAGTCTCCTTCGGGACGCCCACGACTACACCTGCATGTTCACGGACCGGAAAGGAAGGGAGCTGGCACAGGGCACCTTTGCCACACCCGGACAATCGGGCGCCATGGCCGTCGGGATCAAGAACCTCGTCAAACGCCTCCCCTCCGAAAGCCATAGACAGGGAGACGTCTATATCACCAATGACCCCTGGGCACTGGCCGGGCACCTCAACGATGTCTGCGTCCTGAGCCCCATCTTTTATAAGGACAACCTGACGTCCTTCACGGCCTGCGTCTTTCACCATTCCGATATCGGGGGCAGGGTCTCCTCCGACAATCATGATGTCTTTGAGGACGGCCTCTTCATTCCCCTGATCAAGCTCTATGATCAGGGGGTTCTCAACAAAGCGGTCATGGAGATGATCCAATGGAATGTCCGAACCCCCGATGAGGTGATCGGCGATATCCGCTCCCAGATCGCGGCCAATCACGTCTGCGAGGAGAAGATCCGCCAGATGCTCGATGAATACCGCCTGGAAGGCCTCGACGAACTGGCGGACGAGATCATCGACCGGACCCAGAAAAGCATGCGGGAGGCCATCGGCAGGGTTCCGGACGGAGTCTACCGTGCCCAGGGCGTCTTGGAGCAGATGGAAGAAAAAGAAGACGTGGTCATCAAGGTCGCGGTGGAGGTCAAAGGCAGCGACATCACGGTGGATCTCGACGGGTCGTCTCCCCAGGTGAACTGGGGAGGAAACGTGGTCTACAATTTCACCTATGCCTATGTGTTCATGGCCATGAAAAGCATGTTCGATCCGGACATACCCAACAACGACGGCTGTGCCGCCCCTATCGCCATGAAGGCCCCGCTGGGCAGTGTGGTGAACTGCAACTTCCCGGCCGCCGTCGCCGCCCGAATGCAGATTGGACACTTTATCACCGAGATCATCTATCGGGCCATGGCCGAGGCCCTCCCGGACAGGGTCATCGCCGGAAGCGGAGGAACCCCGGCCACCATGAATGTTTTTTACGGCAGACGGCATGACGGACGACCCTGGCATTCCGTCATTATCCGGGGCGGCGGCATGGGGGCCGGCACCTCCAAAGACGGTTATTACACCTTCATCTTTCCGGCCAATGGCGCCAATACACCCGTTGAGATCCTTGAAAACGATACCCCCCTCATCGTGGAACGGCGGGAAATCCTGACCGATTCCGGAGGCCCGGGAAGGATGAAGGGGGGCCTGGGCAGGCGGGTCGTTTTCAGGGTGCCGGATGATGAGTACGCTCCCCTCCCCCCTGTGAACCTCGGGATCCAGTCAGGAAGATTCCGATATCCCCCGGAAGGCCTCTTCGGGGGCAAGACCGGTGCCCGGGCCCGTTTTCTCATCAATCAAAAACCCGGAAACCCATACGGGCTCACACAATTCGGCCCGGGCGATGTGGTGGTCATGGATGCCGCCGGAGGCGGGGGATACGGGGACCCCATGGAACGAGACCGGCGACGGCGACGTGGCCGACGGCTACGTGAGCCCGGAGCGCGCCAGAGAAGATTACGGTGTCGTCATCGACCCGCAGACGTTGGAAGTCGATTTGGAATCCACGAAGGCCTTGCGGGCCTCTTTAAAGTGAGGAGGAAGACCATGGACCACGACAAAAGGCTCTATCCCTTATCCTTTAATCCCCTGTTTTCCAAACCCTTAAGGCCCCTGCCCAGGGAAGTGGCCCTGATCGGGGCCGGCACGATCGGGCCCGATATCGGCTACTACCTGAAAAGCGCCATGCCGGAGATCACCCTCTACCTGGTGGATGTGGCCGAGGCCCCCCTGAAGAGTGCGGAAAACCGCCTTTCCGGTTACGCCCGCAAGGCCGTGGACAAAAAAAAGATGAAAGAAGACCGGGCCCGGGCCGTGCTGGAAAACATCCACTACACCACGGACTACGATCAGATCAAAAACTGTGACCTGGTGATCGAGGCGGCAACGGAAAACATCCCCCTTAAGCAGAAAATCTTCGGGCAGTTGGAAGATCTCGTGTCCGAAGACGCCGTCATCACCTCCAATACCAGCTCCATCCCCGCAGACCGAATCTTTTCCAGGATGCAACACCCCGAAAGGGCCACAGTGACCCACTTTTTCGCCCCGGCCTGGCGCAGCCTTCCCGTAGAAGTGATCCGTTGGGAAGCGGTCGCCCCCGAGACGGTGGACTATCTCTGCTGGTTCTTCGCCCATACGGGCAAGGCCCCCATGGTCACGGACAATGTCATCTGTTTTATGCTGGATCGGGTCTTCGACAACTGGTGCAACGAGGCCGCCTGTCTCCTGCAGCTGGCCACGGCAAGTCAAATCGACAAGGTATCGGAAGAATTCGTCTTCGCCGGTCCCTTCTTTGTCCTGAACATGGCCAACGGAAACCCTATCGTCATCGAGACCAACACCCTCCAGATGGAGGAGGGTGACCACTATCTGCCGGCCCCTATTCTCGCATCCGTTGACCGATGGGTCACCCACCGCCCGGGCGCCAAGGTGGATGTTCCCGAAGACCTCGCGGCGTTCACCCGGGACCGGATGCTGGGAATCCTCTTTTCCCAGTCTTTCGATATCATCGACCGGGGCATCGGCACCAGGGAAGACCTCAATTTCGGATGTCAAATCGCCCTGGGCTTTCGAAAAGGCCCCTTTGATCTCATGCGGGAGCTCGGCGAAGGGGAAGTCCGTCGCATCATGGAAAAATTTTCGAGTGATCGTCTCGGCTTTCCCGGGGCCAAGGCCCCCCTTTCCCGGTACCAAACCTTCAACCGCCATCTTCTGGTAGACGACCTGGAGGGCGTCAAGATGATCACCCTCCGACGTCCCCAGGCCATGAACGCCATCAGCGATGAAATCACCAGTGAGATCCTCGGGGTCCTGAAGGCCCATGCAGAGGATCCGGCAGTCAAGGGTTTTGTCCTGACGGGATACGGCGAAGCGGCCTTTTCCGCCGGGGCGGATATCGGACGATTCCCTGAAATGCTCGGAGACCGCAAGGCCTCGATCCGATATGCCAGGGCCTGTGCCGAGGTCCAGCTCTTCATGGATCAAATGAAAAAACCCGTCGTTGCGGCCGTCAACGGCATGGCACTGGGCGGCGGGTTAGAACTGGCCATCCGGTGTCATGCCATGGTGGCAACGCAAAACGCCTTCTTTCAGTTCCCAGAAATCACCCTGGGCATCCTTCCGGCCATCGGGGGCTGTGTGGTCCCCTATCGAAAATGGCCTCAAGGGGCGGAACGATTTCACGAGATGCTCTGCCTGGCCGCCCCCCTTTCCGCCAAAGAGGCTGAGGACATAGGCATGGTGAAAAGGATCGCCGCGGATTACGCCGAGCTGATCCAGGCGGCCGTGGAAGAGGTGATGGCCCTTCAGGACAACCCCTTTCAGATTCATGAAGGCCCCGTAGAGATCCCGGCTGTCATGACGCCGGACCCGCCCATGTCCGGTAAACTTCCCCTGAGCATGGAGGCCGTTGCCATCATCGCAAGAACCATCAAGGAAGGGGCGGCGGCACAAAGCCTTTCCGAGGCCCTGGAATGCGGTTACCGGGGCTTCGGGGATATTGCCTGTACCGATGCGGCCCGAGAAGGGATCTCTGCGTTCATGGAGAAACGAAAACCCGTTTACCCAAAATAGGCACCGGTTCAAGAGCCGGATCTTTCAGAGGCGTTGGAACCTGCTCCGGATGCAGGGCATCCCACATCCCGGGCAATGAGGCGCATCCATACGCACATAGTGATGACTCGGGGAATGAGGGTGGCGCATCAGAGGGTTGTTTTCCGCAGGACCGCCTCCTTAGGAGAAAAAAATGGTCGGAATCACATCTTTTGGAGCCTACGTGCCTCTTTTCAGGCTGGACAAAAAGGTCATCGGAGGAAGGGGGCAAAAGGCCGTCTGCAATTTTGACGAAGACAGCCTCACCATGGCCGTCGAGGCGGTCAACGACTGCCTGAAGGGAAAGGACCGTCAGGGTGTCGATGCCCTCTATCTCGGGACCACGTCGTCTGTTTACAAGGAACACCTGGGGGCGACTACCATGGCCATGGCCTGCGATCTCAGGCAGGAGGTCTATACGGCCGAATTCGGGAACTGCCTCAGGGCTGGCACCGCGGCCTTCCGGGCCGCCGTGGATGCGGTCAAGGCAGGCTCTGCCCGACAGGCCCTGGTGGCGGCATCGGACTGTCGTCAGGGCCCTCCCGGTTCCGCCACGGAAAAGAACCTCGGTGACGGGGCGGCCGCCCTCCTCATCGGGGATACCGGTGTGGCAGCCACTTTGGAAGGCCATTATGGGGTTTACAACGAAATCATTGACACGTGGAGAAGCAACGAAGACACCTTTGTCAGGAACTGGGAAAACCGCTTCTCACTGGAACAGGGCTATCTCCCCGCCATGGGAAAGGCCGTGCAGGGCCTCATGGAAAAACACGGCTACAAACCCGAGGACTTCTCCAGGGCCGTGCTCTACAGCCCGGACGGCAGGAGGAGCCGTCTACTGGGGAAGGAACTCGGTTTCGACCCGGTCACACAGATCCAGGATCCCCTGATCGATATCTTGGGAGACACGGGCTCGGCTTCGGCCCTGATGCTGCTGGTGGCGGCCCTGGAGGAGGCCGATCCCGGGGA
>CAYNYM010000300.1:0-4919 GCA_964401325.1 uncultured Desulfobacteraceae bacterium
TCTCTTACGCAGTCAGGGGGGGTGGGTGGCGGTCAAGGCATTGAGACGATCCGGTGAATATCAGAAAGGTGATGAACGCATTCTAGGAGACGGTGACTTTGTTGATGAAGTATTGTCACAGGCCGAGGAACATTTTGAAGAAAGATATCGTCTTCAGGCCGCAGGATATGATCTGGACAAGCTTTTTGCGCGGATTGAAGAATTACTGGGGGTGACCCCGGCAGATATCATGGAGAGGGGTAAGGGGAGGAGGACGGTGGAAGCCCGCAGTATCCTGTGTTATTGGGCGACAGATCGTTTGGGTATCACCCAGACGGAGCTGGCGAAACGATTGAATCTGACACAACCGGCTGTGAGCCAGGCGGTTGTGAGGGGAAAAGAACTGGTAAAGCGGGAATCATATTCCCTGTTTCCCGATTAAATCTTATAATTTAATGTACGTCCCCTATGGGTATAACCACTGACATCATTTTGCTGGTTGTGGCTGCGTTTTTCAGCGGCCTCGTCATGCAGCGACTCGGTCAGCCGCTGATCCTGGGCTATATCCTGGCCGGGGTGATCCTGGGGCCCCACACGGGCGGTCTCACGGTTTCGAGCACCCACGAAATCGAACTGCTCGCAGAGATCGGGGTGGCCCTTCTGCTTTTCGCGCTCGGCCTTGAGTTCTCTTTCAGGGATCTCAAGCCGGTGAAGAGGGTGGCTTTGATCGGCACACCCATGCAAATCGCCCTGACCGTCGGGCTGGGATTGGGTATCGGCAGGCTCATGGGATGGGAGTGGAAACCGTCTATCTGGTTCGGAGCGCTCATCTCCCTTTCAAGCACCATGGTGATCCTCAAGACGCTGATGAGCCAGGGTTGGCTCGGCACGCTCTCGAGCAAGGTGATGATCGGGATGTTGATCGTTCAAGATCTGGCCGTAGTCCCCATGATGGTCATTCTTCCTCAGATGAACAACCCCTCTGTCGGTCTGCCTGCCCTCGGTTACGCGACGTTGAAGGCGGCGGTTTTTATCGCCGGAATGATACTCCTCGGAACCAGACTTCTGCCGCGCCTCATGTCGCACATCGCCAAACTGGGCTCTCGGGAACTTTTTTTGCTCGCCATCACGGCCATCGGGCTCGGAGTCGGGTATGTCACCTATCTGGTGGGGCTCTCCTTTGCCTTCGGAGCCTTTGTCTCGGGGATGGTGATGAGTGAATCGGATTACGGCCACCAGGCGCTGAGTGATATCATCCCTGTGCGGGATCTTTTCTCGCTCCTGTTCTTCGCCTCGGTGGGGATGCTTTTGGATCCGGGTTTTCTGTTTGACCATCTCTGGCAGGTCCTCATTCTCGTGCCGGCGGTGGGCGTCGGTAAGGGATGTATCTTCGCGTTCCTGGCCCGCGTGTTCAAGTACGGCAATGTCGTGCCCTTGGCCGTCGGGCTGGGGTTGTTTCAGATCGGGGAGTTCTCGTTCGTGCTGGCACGGATGGGCGTCTCGACCAATTCGATCGACAGTGATCTCTATACACTTATCCTGACAACAGCCGTGTTGACGATGGCCCTGACCCCCCTTGTCTCAGGCCGGACCGCCCGCCTCTATGCACTGAAGAAACGCTGGTTCCGGCATGAGCCACTCGAGTCCATGAACCTTCCGGAGGAGGGACTGCGGGACCACGTGGTTATCGCTGGCGGTGGACGCGTGGGTTTTCAGATCGCGCAGGTCCTCAAACGTCTGGGCCTGCAATTCGTGATCATCGAGATCGATCAGCTGCGGGTTGAACTGGCCAAACTCGCCGGAATGCCGCTCGTGTACGGCGACGCGAGCCATGAGGTGGTGCTCGATGCCGCCGAGGTCGGTTTTGCGGCCCTACTTGTCATCACGACACCGGGAATCGTCGTGGCGCGATCCATCGCCGTTCATGCACAGCGGCGCAACAGCCGGATCAAGGTGGTGGCGAGGGTATCCGACCCCGAGTTCCTCTCCGTCTTCAAGGAGTTGAACGTCACGGAACTTGTCCTGCCCAAGTTCGAGGCCGGGCTGGAAATGACGAGGCAGGTCCTCTTGCACCTCCGCATCCCTGTCCCCGAGATTCAGCGATACACGGAGTCCCTTCGGCAGGAGCTTTTTGCTCCAATGTTCAATGCCGTCGAGGACTACAAGACCCTCACCCAACTCAGAACCGCTGAACAGCAATTCGATCTTCAGTGGGTGCCGCTACGGTCGGGAAGCCCCTTTATCGACAAATCCATCGGCGAGGCAGGGATACGCAAGGCGACCGGCGCCTCGGTCGTCGGGGTTATTCGAGGCGACAAGCTCGAGCCCAACCCCGAGGCCGGGTTCCGGTTCAGGTTGAACGATCTGGTAGCCATCATTGGATCCGACCGGGCACGGGAGGCCTTTAGGCGGATGTCACGACCTGTCGAAGGTGATTTGAAGGAGACCTGAGAAGGACAGGGGGGAGAAAACCCTTGAGGAAACGGGACCGCGTAATTTACGGACAGGATCAGATCAAATATAGTCACGGGAAAGCCTGGTGGGGCGAATCGCTGCCGAAAGGTGTCTTTTGCCGGCATCAAAAAGGCTTGGGCGCGATTTGAAGCGTTTCAGGGAAACGGGGGGCTTTACGGCGAGGAAAGGGGAGGCAGGGATTTCCTGGCGTATCTCCTCTGGGAGAGGGGGGCTTTTCCGAGAATTCACAAATCAAGATGCCCCCCATGTGCGGGTGAAAAAACGGGACGGCGCCGGAGCGCTCTGCAGATAGCGTACGAAAAGGCCGTTAAGCGCCTTCGGGCTGAAGGGCATTGAAGAAGGAACGGCCCTCAAAGAGCGCCATGAGTTCGTCTTTCAGGCGGTTGGCCCTTTCCACCACCTCTGAATACTCGATTTTGAGGGAACTGATCTCATTGATCATTCTGGAATACTCTTCCCTGAATGTTTCGGCCCTTTTTTCTATGCCCCTCTCGTATTCCTCCTTGAGGAGAGCAAAACTGTTTTTCACGGCCATGAAGTGCTGCTTCTTCAAGGCAACCAGTCTTTCAAGGGCCTTTTCATATTCGGTTTTCAGGGTTCCCGCCTCGCTTTCTTCAGCCGTGAGGTACCCCTTTTTCAGTTCCTGAATCAATTCCTTCACGAACACGATCTTCTCTACCCTGAAGGCGTTGCTTCCGGCAAAGACAAAGCCCTGGTCCAGATTGCCTCTTCTGGCGTTATCAAGGGCCAGGGAGATGCAATAGGGGGCCTTTTTGTTGTCGCAACTCCTCAGGCACCTCCAGGCGCACTTGAGATTTCTCTTTTTCCCTGATGCCACGTCCCGAAGAAAGCCATTGTCGATCGCCCTTCCCGGCATGCCCACGGGACTCTTGATAATGACGATATCTTTTTCCTTGCAGGATACATAGGACTCCTTGAACCGGATATCCGCGTCGCATTCATGGGTGGCCACGAATCTCGTTCCCATCTGGACGCCGCTCGCACCTAGTTTAAAGGCCCTGTGGATATCCGCACCGGTAAAGATGCCGCCTGCGGCGATCACCGGAATGTTTCTGCCGAAGGCCTTTTCAAAGACCTTTATCTCGGCCACGACCTGGGGAAGAAGAACCTCGAGGGCATGGGCAGGGTCGTCGATCTGTTCTTCCTTGAATCCCAGATGCCCGCCCGCCTTGGGCCCCTCCACCACCACCGCATCGGGAATGTCCCGGTATCTTTTCTCCCAGGAGGAGAATATCAACCGGGCCGCCCTGGAAGAGCTGACGATCGGAACAACTTTCACGTTGGCCGATCTCAGATCCTCGACCGGCATGCCCTTAATGGGTAACCCGGCTCCGGTAAAGATCATGTCGACCTTTTCCTGGAAGGCGACCTTGAGGAGTTCGTGATAATCATTTACGGCCACCATGATGTTTACGCCGATAACGCCGGTGGTCTTTCCCCTGGCCTTTCTGATCTCCTCTCTGAGCGCCCTGGCATTGGCGTCCCGGTGCTTTGCATAGTACGCCGGATCAAGCATGCCGATTGAATTGGCCGCGATCACGCCTATTCCGCCTTGATTGGCTACGGCCGAGGCCAATCCGGAAAGGGATATGCCGACCCCCATCCCGCCTTGAACGATCGGGAATTTTGCCACGGTATCGCCGATTTTCAGTTTGGGCATTTGGGACCAATTGATCCCGGAGAAATCGAATTTGGGGAATTTGAGGCCGCTCAGGTCGAACTGGGGCATCTGCAGTTTAGGCATCTTAAAAAATTCCATTATATGGTATGGTGTCTCCTTTGAGGACAGGGGAAGCTATCCTGGATATTTAAAGATTTACGGCCTATGGACGATAGGCCAGGTAAGCGTACAAGTCAAGGTTAATCGGGATCTCTGATCACCCATCTGGGCATTCCTCTGTCCCGGCCCTGACGCGCACAGGTCGCAAACCAAGGACGAAGGGGAAGAGACGCCCGGTTTTTATTTCGACATGGAAAACCCGTTCCTAGAGGCCAGGCTATAGACAGTTGGCTCTGCCGGTGCAGATTAATCAATCCGATTGTCATATAAATATATAAGATAAGCCTTACCCCTAGGGAATGCAACCAAAGCCTGGTCCTTTGGGCCCGGATATTTGCTGGATCCGCATAAAAAGATTGAAAGATCTGGTTGATGGGCGTATAAGTATTAAATCCAGTTTGAAAATTGGTACAGAATGCGTCGTGAAATTTGGGTACGCCGACTTGGCGAGTAAGATACCGTCCGGTTTTTCCTGGGCGGTTTTTTTATGAATAACAAAGGCCGGAAGCGATAGGCAATCCCGCTTCCGGCTGTTTTTTTGAAAGAGAAAAATATATGGATTTCAACACATTAGGGCTCAGTCCTGCACTGGTCAAGGCCGTGGAGGGCCTGGGGTTTCAGTCGCCCATGCCGATTCAGGAAAAGGCGATCCCTGCGCTTCTTT
>CAYNYM010000301.1:0-4896 GCA_964401325.1 uncultured Desulfobacteraceae bacterium
AAGGTTATCTTGGATACACAAAAGAAGAAAACAATCATAATAGATGACTATTGTACTGCTTTTGCGCGGATTTCAGCCGGTGCCAGTTCATCCTGTTCCTTCTGCAATTGAAGTAATACAATGGCTCCGATAACCAGGGCTCCCCCCAGGATCTGGAGCCATTCCATGGCCTCCCCAAGGATGATAAAGGCCATCAGCCCTGCTGAAATGGGTTCAAGGGTTGCTGTAATGCTTGCCCGGGTCGAACGAATATAATTGATCCCGACAAAATAGAGTCCGAAGGGAATAAGGGTTCCGATCACGGCGATATAGGTCATCCAACCCCACTGAGCCCAACTGTAACCTGCCGTAAGATAGTGGAAAGGATAATAAAAAATATGCCAGCTCAAGGTGGCAAAGGTGATGGCGTAAAAAAGCACGGTCCAAGGATTGTAGCGGTGCATGCCCCGCTCTCCGAGCAGAGAGTAGCTCGCAAAGCAGACAGCCGATGCCAATCCGCTCATGATCCCGAATCGATTCATATGAAGAAATTGAAGATTGTAGCCCCCGACAACCAGATAGCAACCGCCGAAGGCCAGAACAATGGCCGCCATTTTTAACGATGTCAGGCGTTCTTTCCAGAAGAAAATCGAAAAAAGGGCGATCGGGATGGGCGCCAGGTATTGAAGAAGGATGGCTGCAGCCACATGGATCTTACTGATTGCATAAAAATAAGTGATCTGAACCATGGCCATCGCGACACCCCCCAGGAGCAAAAAGTGAGGGACGTCTCTGGCGCGAATCTTCATGAGGCCCGGGGAGAAGACCGCAAGAAAAACGACCATGAGGACCGCCGAGAGCGTGACCCTGACCTGGACAAGCTCGAAGGGACTGATGCCACTCTCGAAAAGGGCCTTTCCCGCCGTGCCGGAAGAGGCCCACATCAAGGCGGCCCCAATGATACAGATATATCCCTTGATGGAATTCACATCTCTTGATTTCACGTCCCGTCTCTCATGGTTTGTATCGCGCTCTAACCGGTTACCCATTCGTCTGCTAATACCTTGATCTCTCGCTGCACCTCGTTCCGTGGGGAACGTATCATTTCCCCTGCTCAGGGGTCAACAAATCGGATCGTCTATAAGGCAAATAAAACGTGCTGACCGCCCCTTATTCCGGGTTGCATCTCAACCCTCGATTTTTTTATTTTTTTCTTGACAGTTTACCCGGAGAACCATAGACTCGATTTATATCAATATTGACATAAAGATTGCCGTTCGCATTCTCCCTGTGAAAAATCTCTCAGGCAATTCTCACCTAAACGGCATTTATGTCCCCTGGGTCCGGACCCGCCCCTCGGGGTTCGGACCCGCCCCTCCCTATACATGGTGAATTCTCTCCTAAATAGTTCGACGAAATTTTCACCCCGTCAGAGGGCACAACAGCAAGGGCATTCGTGGTGTTTTCATTTTTCCCTCCTTGTTAAGCGATTCAGCACAATGCCCTTTCTGGCGGGGCCTTCTCCTGAACCCAAAATTTTCTTGACATCAGAAGGCAAACATCGTGGAATAATCAAAGGTGGCATTGTAACCCTGACATGATTTGAACCGCGAGTCATCAAAGTCATTCAAAACCGGATGATCTTTTTTCACGCATTGCTTCTCGTTTAACCTCGATCCCTTCCCGACTGTCTCGGTCGATTATCAGGTGAAGTTTTTGTGGGAAGAGCCTCCCCAGGGCTCTTTTATGACATAATAAAAACCGGATATTTCATTAAGACGGGCCCCAATAAGGAGGGAGGGAAATGACACGCAATAGAAAATCAGGATTACTCATTTTGGTTATTGTCACTTTTCTATGGACCCCCTTTACGGCTTTTGGGCAAGCCAAGATCATCAAGATGTCCACCACCACGAGCACCCAAAACTCGGGTCTCCTCGATGTCTTGCTGCCCCTGTTCACTGAGGATACCGGCATTGAAATCAAGGTGTTTGCCAAGGGGACCGGGGCATCCATCCGGGACGGCATAGACGGGAATGTGGATGTGATTTTCGTCCACGCCAAGGCAAGAGAAGAAAAATTTGTGGCCGAGGGTTACGGGACCCAAAGACGCGGCGTGATGCACAATGACTTCGTCATCCTGGGACCGGCCGGAGATCCTGCAGGCCTCAAAGGGATGCGTGAAGCGGCCCCCGCCTTGAAAAAAATCGGAGAAGCAAAGGAAAAGTTCGTATCCCGTGGCGATGACAGCGGTACCCACACCAAGGAACAGGCCCTGTGGAAGGCAACCGGCCTGCCCATAAAAAATACGACAACCGAAATTGTCAAAAAAGGCAAAAAGAGTAACGTCACCTTCACGTATCCCGGTGGACTTGGAAAATGGTATCTTTCCATCGGGCAGGGCATGGGCAAGACCCTGACCTATGCCGAGGAAAAGCAGGCCTATACCCTCTCTGACCGGGGCACCTATCTCAAGTATAAGTTTCGAAGAGAGCAGGGGCTGGATCTGGAGATCCTCTGCGAGGGGGACCCCCTGCTCTTTAATCCCTACGGCATCATCCCGGTGAACCCCCAAAAATACCCGCACGTGAAACATGAATGGGCCGAGACCTTCGCAAAATGGCTTGTTTCACCCAAGGCCCAGGCCCTGATCGCAAGATATAAGATCCACGATCAGCAGGCCTTTTATCCGGATGCCATACCGGATGCCAAATAGGATTCCCCCGTTCCTGGAATATCGATCTCTTGCGATCCCTATTGGTCCCGGGTCTTCTCGGGGCCAATCTTTTTTCGGGACACATGCGGGCTCCGCACCCCCTTCAGGATGAAGCGAACCGGCAAAGACCAATCACCCCGGATTCTGTTTTTTCAATCAGATCAGTACCGCTCTAACCCTGTTTCCTATTCCTTTCAGAGGCCGGTTGCCAGGAACGCTGAAAAGAGGCCATCGATTCTTTACACGGTCTGAAAAAGCTGAGAAAATATGACATTAGTCTGCTCCTGAATTTCAGGGACCGGTCGATTTTGGCCAATTTTGAAAAAGACTGGGTTTCAACAGGAAAATGGATTTTCTAATTGACAGTTTTCGATCGGCCATCGTGCTTCTGTGGTCTCTCGACCCGGAGCTCTATTTTATTATCTTTGTCTCACTGAAAGTGAGCCTTGCCTCGACCCTGTTAGCCAGCCTCCTGGGGGTTCCTGCGGGATTTCTCATTGCATTCAAGGAGTTCCGCGGGAAACGAGTCGTGCTTACGGTCCTCAATTCCCTCCTGGCCATGCCCACGGTCGTGGTGGGGCTCCTCGTTTACGCCTTCATCTCTCGAAGGGGCATTCTCGGCATACTCGACCTTCTCTACACGCAACCGGCCATCGTGCTAGGACAGATCATTCTGGTCTTCCCCATCGTGGCAACGCTCACCCTTGCCGCGGTAAGCCAGATAGATACGCGATACAGGAAGACCGCCATGACCCTGGGCGCCACCCCTTTTCAGGCGGCCCTCGTGGTCTTCAGGGAGGCCCGTTTCGGGGTCATCGCTGCGATCATTACCTCCTTTGGAAGGGTCATTGCCGAGGTCGGCATCAGCATGATGCTGGGGGGCAACGCCAAGGGCTATACACGCACCATGACGACCGCCATGGCCCTGGAATATGACAAGGGAGAGTTCATCCTTGCGGTGGCCCTGGGAGTGGCGCTTCTCTTGATCGCATTTACGGTCAACATCTTTTTCAATTATGCGCAAGGAAGGGCCAGGGCATAATGCTTTTCAGGATCAACAACCTGACAAAAGTCTACGAAGGCAGGACCGTTCTGGACATCCCCGAACTGGTATTCGAAAAGGGTAAGATTTATGCCCTCCTTGGGCCGAACGGATCAGGCAAGACCACCCTATTGGAAATTCTCAGTCTTCTGCTGCCTCCGACCTCCGGAGAGATCTTCTATAACAACACCCCCATCGATCTCAGTGGAAACCACCTTTCCACCCTTCGGCGGGAAATCGTTATGGTGCACCAGAATCCGATCCTTTTTTCAACCAGCGTCTACAAGAATCTGGCATTCGGTCTGAAGGTCCGGGATACCCCAAAACGAAAACGAAAAAAGATCATTGAAGAATCCCTCGAAATGGTGGGGATGAACAAATTCAGCTGTGCCGAGGCCCACAGGCTTTCAGGAGGAGAAACCCAGAGAGTGGCCATTGCCCGCGCCCTCGCCTGCTCACCCAAGGTGATATTCTTTGATGAACCCACCGCCAGCGTGGATGTGGAAAATCAGACGGCTATCGAACGCATCATCGACGATATCAACACCCACAGGAGTATAAGCGTCGTTTTCACATCGCACAATCTTGTCCAGGCCTCACGGCTCTCCCAGGAGGTCATATCTCTTTTTGAGGGGAGGAAGGTACCCGCCACCTTTGAGAACATCTTTTCGGGAATCATCGAGAATAATCAAAAGGGCCACAAGGTCTGTTTGATTCACGACAGGGTGCAACTCTCGGTAAACCATTCCGTTACCGGCAATATAAGATTATGCATCGATCCGCTCAGGGTCGAGATTCGGGGTCCCGGCAATTCCGTCCCCGGTGAAAATGCCTTTAGAGGCAAGCTCACCCAGCTCACCGACGAAGACAGATTCATTCGGGCCGTAGTAGACATCGGGATTCCCCTCAACATCCTTATTCCCAGGGAGACCTTTGACGATTCCGTAAGCATCGGTGCCGAGGTGGGTGTGTCCTGCCCCTCCTCCGCCATTCATATCTTTTAATAAAGGGTCGGCGGCAACGCCGTCCATCCCTCAATCGTTCAACGCCGGCGGAATCAAGACGAACTTACCCAAATATTTTTTCTCCAGGAACTCGCGTTGCGCGTCCGCAATCCGTTCGAGCGGAAATATCTTCGCCACGAGCGGCCGCAACTCTC
>CAYNYM010000302.1:0-4895 GCA_964401325.1 uncultured Desulfobacteraceae bacterium
CAATCGTCACCGGTGCTGCCGGTTCAAAATAATTTCCACCACCTTCACCACGAAACGGCGCTATCTGGACGAAGAGCTTTCAGCCGAAGCCACTGCAAGGGAAATGGATAAGGCGGTCCGGGCAATGGGCTCGGGTTCCTAAGAGCAGGCCGCAGAATATTTGTTGCCGAGGATGCAAGCTGACGGGCGGAAGCCTGTGTCCGGAGGGGATAAGTGCCGGATATGCAAAAGGATGGTAACAGAGGGACTGATAAGACCATCCGGCGGGGCCGGCTGCGGGCCCGACCTTTTGGACGGAGGCCTTCAGGCATGGCCCGCAATGAGCAACGCCTGGCCTATCTTATGCTGGGGCCTCCGTGTTTGATTGTTTCCGCACTGATCCTGTTTCCCGTACTCTGGAACGTCTGGCTGGCCTTCCATAAGGTGAGATTGTTGGATCTAAGACGTCTCCACTGGTGGGACCTGGAAGGGACACTCAATAATTTTATCAAGGTTTGTACGCACTACGATTTTCTTCCCGCCCTAAAGGCGACCCTGCTGTATACGACCGGTGGGACAGGGCTTGCCCTTCTGATGGGATTGACGGCCGCCGTCATGGTCCACGGCCGTTTCATGGGGAGGGGGTTGATCAGAGGGGCCTTCCTGATTCCATATGTTGCGCCCATCGTGGCCGTGGCCTTTGCCTGGAGGTTTATTCTTGATCCCCGAGGCGTGCTCATGACAGGCTTGCTCGGTGCAGGAATCCTTGAACAACCGCTGCACCTGCTCGGCCAGCGCCCCTGGGCCTTGCTGTCCCTTATTGCCTTTGAAGGGTGGCGCTATTTCCCCTTCGACTTTCTCTTTATCCTGGCACGCCTTCAGGCGATTCCCGAAGAGCTCTATGAAGCCGCTTCGGTAGACGGTGCGACCCCTGTTCAAAAATTTTTCTTTATCACCCTTCCTCAACTCAAACTGGTTTTGGCCACCTTGCTGCTGCTTCGTTTCATGTGGACCTTCAATAAATTTGATGACGCCTTTCTCGTAACCCGGGGCACCGGCGGGACCAGGGTCGTTACCATAAAGGTCTATGATTTTTTGATCGGTGAATACAATGTGGGCGCAGGGGCCGCGATGGCCCTGGTGCTCTTCACCGTGCTGGGTATCTTTATTTTCGTCTATTTCAAATGGGTGATGTCCTGCGCCGAGGAGGAATAAGGAATCATGGATCGAGAAGGGGTGGAAAGAAGCCTTCTGAAGGCCCTTCATGGCCTTGGACTTTTGTTCTTTCTTTTCATCGTCGTCTTTCCTTTTTACTGGATGATTGTGGCGTCCCTGAAGCCGTTGATCGTGCTTGCCATGAATCCCCTCGATCTCTGGCCGAGGCCGTCCGAATTCACCCTGAGGGCCTACAGGGAAATCTGGTTGCATTTCCGCTTCGGGCGTTTTTTTATAAACAGCCTGTATGTATCGGTCCTGACCGTCACCTTTACAGTGAGCTTTGCAACCCTTGCGGCCTATAGCCTTGCGAGACTTCGTTTCCGGGGAAGAAGGGTCCTGTCGAGAAGTATCCTCATCATCTATATGTTTCCGGCCATCGTGATCGCCGTTCCCATGTATGCCATCTATACCAAACTGGGGCTTAGAAATGATCTCCACGGTCTGGTGCTCATCTACCTTGCCCAGACTCTTCCGGTGGCCATATATATGCTCCACAGTTATTTCAAAACCCTGCCCCCTGATTTAGAGGAGGCAGGACTGATCGACGGGTGTTCCAGACTGGGGGTCATTTGGCGGATAACCATTCCCTTGAGCTTGCCTGCCATGGCCAGTGTGGCGCTTTACACCTTTATGATCGCCTGGAACGAGTTTCTTTTTGCCTTCCTTTTTCTGGACAGTCCTTCGAAATTTACCCTTTCCCGAGGTATTATGCAGATCGCGGACAATATCAACGTTTCCCAGCAACTGCTGATGGCCGCAGCCGTTATCACGACCGTGCCCGTGATTGTTCTCTTTCTGGCCTTTGAAAAATACCTTGTCAAAGGACTGACCGAAGGGGGCGTAAAGGCGTGATGAATTCGTGAAAAATCGTGCCTTCAGCCTATTAAAGAAAACAATGCCTTTGCTCATGGTCCTCTCTTTGTAAGAATTTCTTGCGAGACCCTGAAGGTTGCGATTGACCGGCAACCGAGACCTGCAGGAGTGTATGCTTGTATGGCTGTAATTCGCCTCATGGATTTGACTAAGCGTTTTGGCGCAACGACCGCAGTCTATCGCATGAATCTCGAGGTCATGGACAGGGAATTCATCGTGCTGGTCGGGCCCTCGGGATGCGGGAAGACGACGACCTTGAGAATGATTGCCGGGCTTGAAGATGTTACGGAGGGCGAGATTTACATCGGGGATCGGATGGTAAACGATGTACCGCCAAAGGCAAGGGATATCGCCATGGTCTTTCAGAATTACGCCTTGTACCCCCACATGTCCGTGTACAAAAACATAACTTTCGCTCTGAGACTCAGGAAAATGCCCGAAGACGAGATCCATAAACGCGTACGGGAAGCAGTCGGCATGCTGGGCATTGAAGATCTGCTGTCCAGAAAACCCAAAGAACTCTCCGGCGGGCAGCGCCAGAGAGTGGCCATGGGTCGGGCGATTGTTCGAAATCCTGCGGTTTTTCTTTTTGATGAACCTCTCAGTAATCTGGATGCCAAACTGCGTGTTCAGATGAGGGGTGAACTCTCGAGACTGCACCATCGCTTGGAAACGACCGTGGTCTATGTCACTCATGATCAGATTGAAGCCATGACCCTGGCTGACCGGATCGTGGTGATGGACAGGGGGAGGGTCCGGCAGATCGGAAGACCTTTGGACGTTTATGATCACCCAAAGGACCTTTTTGTCGCCGGTTTTATCGGAAGTCCGGGCATGAATTTACTCGGTGCACGTGTGGTCGATAACAATGAAAGGCTGTTGGTGGTGGGAGAGAAATTCAGTCTGTTGATTCCCAAGGGCCTGGAAAAGGGCTTCCGAAAAGCCGTTGATCGAGAGGTTTTTTTGGGGATAAGACCGGAGCATTCGCACGACATAGAGCAGAAAAGGCCTTTTCCGGGCGGTGAAAAATTTCGGGTTACCGTTGAAGTCGTAGAACCCATCGGGTCGGAGGTGATTCTTGTCACTTCTTGCGGCGCTGGCCGGTTTACGGCGAGCGTAAAACCGGGGACCAGGGCGCGACCCAACGAGGCGCTGGACCTGCTGTTGGATATGAATCAGATGCACCTGTTCGACAGGAAAACAGGAAAATCAATATACCCCTAAAGAACAATTATGGAAGAAAGGGATCGACACAAGCAAAGGACAGATCATGATCGGAGAGTCAAATCCCCTGCCTTGGCATGGGGCTGGCATTTTTTCCGGGGGCATAAAAGGCGGTCTTGACATGGAGTGAATTCGGGTATTATGGTTACTGAAAATTTTGTTCACCGAAGGAGGATCGCATTTATGAGAGTGAGAGGGCATGGTATTTCGATTTCCTTTTTCTTGGTTGTCATCCCCGTTTTTTGGGTGATGTTTTCCACGGTGCCGACAGTGTCAGGCGACGAAAACAAAAAGCAACTGCCCGCTCGTGAAATATCAGTCGCCCCCGAATATACCGGGATCATCGTTTCGGAGGGGGAGGACGTGAGCCTGGATCTCACCGTCAAAAACGGCGGCAGGCAGGACGAGAATATCGAACTTGCCATTCCGTCTGTTCCCAAGGGCTGGAAAGCCAAGTTTAAAACCTACAGTTTCGATGTTACGGGTGTCCATGTGGCAAGTGACAGCTCACGGTCGTTGACCTTCGAGGCTGAACCGGATAAGGGTGTTAAACCAGGGACATACGCTTTTATGATTCAGGGAAAGACGGCTGACGGAAAACTGATGTCTTCCACTCGCCTCGTCGTCAAGGTGAAGGAAAAGGAACAAGTAAAAAAATCAAAAGGTCTGAATATCACGACTTCCTACCCCGTACTTCAGGGGCCGACAGATGCCAAGTTTGAGTTTTCTCTGGAGGTGGAAAGTAAGATCGACAAAGACACCATCTTGAATCTGGCCGTCCAGGGACCTGAAAAATGGGACGTGAATTTTAAACCCGCCTACGAAGAAAAGTATATCTCAAGCTTGAGGATCAAGGCCAACCAGAGCACGACCATGGCGGTGGAAGTCAAGCCCTATGCCATCGCTCAACCCGGACAATACCCTATCAAGGTCAAGATCTCGTCGGACAAGGCCAAGGACGAGGCCGAGCTCGTGGTCGTCCTGACCGGGACCTACAAACTGGATGCCGGGACCCCTGACGGGCTTCTTTCCCTGGAGGCCTACCAGGGCAAAGAGGCCAATCTGTCCTTCTATGTGAAGAACAGTGGCTCAGCAGCACAGAATGATGTGCACTTCATGTCTTTCAAACCTGAAAACTGGAAAGTCGAGTTCAAGCCGGAGAAAATTGAGACCCTCTCTCCCGGGGATCTCAAACAAATTGAGGTCAACATTACACCCGGAGAGCAGGCACTGGTGGGAGATTATTCCGTCAACCTGTCTGTGGACGGGGAGAAGGCGACGAAAAATTTGGAGCTCCGGGTCACGGTGAAGGCGTCAACGGCCTGGGGTTGGGTCGGTATCGGCATCATTGTTTTGGTCATTGCGGGGCTTGTGATTTTGTTTGTCAGGATGGGAAGGCGCTAACATGGACGGCAATGCCATTATCGAAACCTTTGGCCTTACAAAGCAATATCATCAGCAGGCCGTCGTGGATCACCTCAACTTCAGCGTTATAGAAGGGGAGATCTTCGGGTTTCTCGGCCCGAATGGTGCGGGCAAGACCACTACCCTGCTCATGTTGCTGGGCCTGAGCGAACCTTCCGAAGGCAGTGTATCGATCT
>CAYNYM010000303.1:0-4875 GCA_964401325.1 uncultured Desulfobacteraceae bacterium
CCTGCGGATACGATAACCAGGCCCTTGATCCCGTTTTCCACCGCCTCTTTCACCGCCTCGAGTGCCAGCTTGGGCGGCAGAATAATGATTGCAAGGTCCACCTCATCAGGGATATCCGCGATAGACGGATAAGCACGAACGGATAACACCGATCTCGCATTGGGGTTGACGGGATAGAGGATGCCCGTATACCCTCCTTTGAGAATGTTGAAGAATATGTCGTGTCCCACCTTGCCCGGTGTACCGGATGCCCCAACGACCGCTACCGACCGCGGGGAAAAGATATAATCCAGACCATACACTTTGAGATACCTCCTTAAAAAATTAGGATATTTCAAAAAGAAAGCCTCCACCACTCCCGCACAGCGGGTCGGGGCATACGGATGAAGGCAAACAAAAAACCCTTTCACAGAAATAAAAAAAGACAGGTCGGCAATATGGCAGGTGCCCGTGCCCGGCCCTCATTTTCTTGCATGAGTGCGCTTCGGCGAAGGGCATGACACGTAGGAGAAAAAGATTGAACTGACCGTTGCATTAAACTTCTCGAAGCTCTTTGCCGAGTACCTGAAATTCCGTCACGCCGGAATGACTTGTCATCCGGCGTCGTCTTGGTCAAGAATCGAGTAAGAGCATTTTCATGATGCTCTTGGTTTGAAGCCCAATGTATTCATCCAGGCTGAGGCGATTCTTGAGATGCCACCTCTTCAGGGCCCACATATGTCCCATCATGATAATGTTGTAGGCGCACAGATCCACGTCTACCTCATTGAAGATCCCTTTTTCAATGCCCTCGGCAATGATCTTCGCCAGGATGTTTACCATATCGATCTCGAGCGCCATGATCCGGGATCTCGATGACTGGTCAAGAGAACTGGATTTTTGATAAATCAAGAGGGCTTTTTCCCTATGCTCATCAAGCGTCCTGAAAAAAAGCGTCACGGCGATACTCAGTTTCTCCTTCGGATCATCAACCCCTTGGGTCTGCTTCAGGAGGCTGTCCTGAAAGATCATGAGAACATCTTCCATGATCATGCGCATGATATCCGACTTCTTGTTCACATAGCGGTACGTGACCGGGAGGCTCACCCCGGCCATCTCGGATATCTCCTGAATGGAGGTGGCCTTATAGCCCTTTTTCGCATAAAGGGCGCTCGCCGTATCGATAATTTTTCGTCGCACTTTATGGGACGAGGTGATCTGATCGAGCACGGTGAGTTCACCATTTGAGCGATCCATAATGCCAACCTCCCATCAGGCCCTAAGACGGTTTCGATCCGGAAACGACCCTGTTTCTCGAACAACACTGCGGAACTCAGGACAATCGACAAGCTATCCCTCTGATATAGATGTTGAAACGGGATGACAGATATGAGAAATTAAAGAAACAGTCCGCTTTCCTCTTAATACCTGGATTTTGCAACGGGTTATCATTCACAGGAACAGTTCTTCTGCTAACGATCCAATGAGACACGGGGAGCATGGCAAAAACGAGGTCCTTGCATGGTCATCCCCGCCCTATTTGCGGTGATCTCGGCTTGTCACCGGCCTTGTCGGCCAACATTCGGGGGGAAATTGCCGTTTGTCTCAAACCCTTCAAACGCCAAAGTAACACGTGAAGTTTATCAGAAGGCTCTCGGCTCCGCAACAGGATATACAATCCGGCACAGATTTCTTGCAAATCACCTCATTCCCTTTTCTTTGAATCACACAATGGACAGAGAGCGGGCATCCAAGACAGGCCGCATGATGTAAGACACAGTTCAGGGGGCCTGTGGCGCCCTTGAAACGATCCGGCAGAAAAATCCACTTGCTCAAAGGACCGACAAATGAGGCAAGAGGCGCAGTCGGAAAAGGCGATGGTGAAGGACATCACCGCACGGCTCTCTCATTTTGACAAAAAGAGAGGCAATATCCTGCCCATTCTTCAGATGATCCAGGCAAGGCATGCCTATCTTGCGCCCCGGGCCTTAGAGATGGTGGCAGAGTACCTGGAGATCACCGCATGTGAGGTCTATGGCCTTGCGACCTTCTACAATCAGTTTCGCTTTCACCCACCTGGCAGACACCGGATTGAGGTGTGTCTCGGCACGGCCTGCCACGTCAAAGGGGGAGACATCATACTGGAGCATTTTGAACGCAAACTTGGAATCAGGGCGGGTGAAACGACACCCGACAGGGAGTTCAGCATCGACAGGGTCGCGTGTGTGGGGTGCTGTGCCCTGGCCCCCGTCTGCATTGTGGACGATACGGTGCACGGCGATGTCGCACCCGGCAAAGTGGAAGGCCTCCTGTTGGGTTTTCAGATAGAGAAAGAAAAAAAAGAGAGAGAAAAACGGAAAAATGCCTCGGAACGATAGTGAAAATCTTGAAATGGCGTTTCGCCCTCTTCGCGAGAAAGCTGATTGCCGCAGGGGCACACTCCGCAATGGCGAAATTCCAAGGATCACCATCGGCATGGCGACATGCGGCATCGCTTCCGGAGCACTGGAAACGAAAAAGGCCTTTGAAGACGCCCTGGCGGAAAAAAAGCTCGAGGCCCTTATCATACCGGTGGGCTGCATGGGTCATTGTTATGCAGAGCCCGTCGTCGTCATGGACAGTCCGGGATATCCTCCCATCCTGTACCACCGGGTGACCCCCGGCAAGGCACGAATGCTGGTACAATCATTCCTCAAGGATGGAGATCCCCTTTTTGAACACATGCTCGGTGCCCTGGAAGAAAATGATCTGATTCCCTGCGTCATGAATTTTTCACGGTTCAACCGGGAGAAAAAGATTATTCTGGAAAGGTGCGGCCGGATTAATCCTGAAGAGATTTACGATTACATTGCCGAAGGGGGCTATCTTTCCTTTGTCAGAGCCCTTCAACGGCCGCCCGAAACGATTATCAGGGAAATCGGAAAGGCAGGTCTCAGGGGAAGAGGAGGGGCCGGATTTCCCACTGCAAAAAAGTGGGCCCTGGCACGGGCCGCCAAGGGGCGTCACAAGGCGGTGATCTGCAATGCGGACGAGGGGGATCCCGGGGCCTATATGGACCGGACCCTCCTGGAGAGTAATCCGCACCAGGTTCTCGAAGGCATGGCCGTCTGTGCCTATGCCATTGGGGCCGATACGGCCGTTATATATGTCAGAGCGGAATATCCCCTTGCCGTGAAAATCGTCACAAAAGCCATCCGGCACGCAGAGGCATGCAATCTCCTGGGCCGGGGAGTTCTCGGAACCGCATTTGACTTGAACGTCTCGGTTTTCACGGGTTCAGGGGCCTTCGTGTGCGGCGAAGAAACCGCACTCATTCAATCCATCGAGGGCTACCGGGGCATGCCCCGCCACCGTCCGCCTTATCCCACACACAGAGGGCTTTGGGGCCGTCCGACCGTGATCAACAATGTCAAGACCTTTGCCTCTGTGCCACCGATCATGGAACATGGGGCCGCCTGGTACCGGGGGATTGGGACGGAGAAAAGTCCGGGGACGGCCGTATTTTCCGTCGTGGGGGATGTCGTGCATGCGGGTCTCGTTGAAATTCCGATGGGCGTGCGGCTTCGAACCCTGATTTTTGACATATGCGGAGGTATCCCGCACAAAAAAAAATTCAAGGCCGTGCAGATAGGCGGTCCTTCCGGGGGGTGTCTGCCTGCAGACTTTCTCGATACACCCATTGATTTCGATTCACTGAAGGAGGTCGGGGCCATGATGGGTTCCGGCGGCCTGGTCGTCATGGATGAGGACACCTGTATGGTGGATGTGGCGCGCTATTTCCTCGACTTTACACAAAGGGAATCCTGCGGAAAATGCACATTTTGCAGGATTGGGACGCGCCATCTGCGGGACATCCTGGATAAAATCACGAAGGGCAAGGGAAGCACCGACGATCTGTTGGTTCTGGAGGAAATGAGTGAGGACATCAGGGACGGTTCCCTTTGCGGGTTGGGCAAAACGGCCCCAAACCCGGTACTGACATCTCTCAGGTATTTTAGAGAGGAATATGAGGCACACGTGGAAGAGGGGCGCTGTCCCGCCGGGGTGTGTCGGGCACTCATCGCCTATTATATCGACCTGAAAGCATGTGCCAGGGGGTGTGATGTGTGTGTCGGGTGTTGCCCTGTTGAGGCCATCTTTTCCACGGAAAACAGAAAAAAGGGCATTGACCAGAGCCGGTGCGTGAAATGCGGCGAGTGCCTGTCCGCATGCCCTCCGGAATATCATGCGGTCAAAAGGGTCTCTCCCCCCAACAGGGCCCCGATCATTGAAAGGCCCATGGAGCACGAAGATGCGTGAGGGTCGGCACAGGGTCAGGTTAACGGTGGACGGCCGGGACATCAAAGCGAAAAAAGGCGGGACCCTCTTGCAGACCTGTCTGGAAAACGGGATCTATATCCCCAACCTGTGCTATCTCGACGGCATGAAGGACCCGCCCGCCTCATGCCGGTTGTGCTTTGTCGAAATCAAGGGTCTGGAAGGGCCCGTCACGTCCTGTACGGTCAGGGTGAGAGAAGGCATGACCGTCAAGACCGGGACCCCGGCGGTGAGAAGATTGCAGCGGGCCGCCCTCAGGTTGCTACTCTCCGCCCACGAGGTGAACTGCGGACACTGCCACGCCAAAAAAAAATGTGAATTACAGCGTATCGCCCTATTCCTAAAAGTGGGGCTCAAACCAAAGCGCCTGGAACAGAAGCGAAAGGAAACCGCAGGGGATGAAAACCGGCCTTTCCTGAGATACTTCCCCAATCTCTGTGTGCTGTGCGGCAAGTGTATCTACGTGTGTCAAGAGAAGCACGGCAAACCCTTTCTGACCTTCGCCCATCGCGGTTTTGACTTGACGATCAGTCTTTATGGCGAAAAGGATTCCTCCCTGTCACCCTGCAAAGAATTCTT
>CAYNYM010000304.1:0-4856 GCA_964401325.1 uncultured Desulfobacteraceae bacterium
TGACCCATTCATAGCTGAATGCGTTTAAAAAACCTGAACAGTTACAAAAAAATCAACCGTCAGCCGTCAGCTATCAGCTTAATGACTTGTTTTTTCAGATGTTTTTGCTGACGGCTGAAAGCTGAGCGCTAGATAGGAATGCTGGACAAAAGGCTGAGAATTCATGGATCGAATTCTTGCACTTTACGGGCTCATCCGACCCAGAATCCGCCAGAGGCTTAACCACCTTAGTAGAGGCGGACAACCCCATAAACCCTGAACCCCTCAACCCTAAGAGAACCCCAATGGTCGAAGAACCCATACAAGGCGTGTCCCCATTGCAAAAAAAACAGCGAATCGAGACGCCCGCCAAACTGAACATCAGGCTGAAAGTAACAGGGCGTCGCAGTGACGGCTATCATGATCTGGTCTCGATCATGGTGCCGATCGATCTGAGGGACCGGGTGGAGGTGTCGGTCCTTGAGGAAGAGGGCATTGTTTTGAGCTGTGAGGGCTTTGCGGTCCCGGCGGACGAGGGCAATCTGGTATCTAAGGCCGCCCGATCCTTTTTGGCCGCGACCGGTCTCCGGAAGGGTGTTTCCATCAAACTCCGGAAGAATATTCCGGTGGCGGCGGGCATGGGCGGAGGGAGCAGTGATGCCGCGGCAACGCTTTTGGCCCTGAATGCGATATTCCAACATCCTTTATCCCCCTCCCACCTCCACGGAATGGCTGCTGAACTGGGAGCGGATGTCCCTTTTTTCTTGTATTGCAGGCCCTCCCTCGCCACGGGAATAGGGGATACCCTTGAACCCCTGAAGGCATGGCCCAAGACCTGGTATGTCACCGTTACGCCCCGATTGGAGATATCCACCGCTTGGGTGTATAGGCATCTTAAATTGGAGTTGACAGAAGGGGAATATGAATATATCATTGATTTTTTAAAAAAAGATGCGATCGCCGTTTCAGGTCTCCTTGAAAATGATCTGGAAAAGGTGACTTCCGCGCACTACCCCGTCATCCATACCCTGAAAAAATCCCTGATCGATGCCGGCGCGGAAGGGGCCATGATGACGGGAAGTGGGCCGACGGTGTTCGGTCTTTTTTCTTCGAGTGACAGGGCCGAGTCTGCGAAGAACGATCTGTGCTCCAAGGACTTGGGTCATGTTTTTGTGGCCTCAAACTGGGAAGGGCTGCCCCTTTTTTAGGGGGGCGGAACAGGAACAGCGAACAGAGAATAGAGATAAGAACTGGGGTGTCGTCAAGCGGTAAGACACGGGCCTTTGGAGCCCGCATTCGGAGGTTCGAATCCTCCCACCCCAGCCATAGGTTATAAGACATGAAACTTTTCGGCGGCACATCAAACCCGATACTGACCAAGGAAGTCTGTGATTATCTCGGCATCGAGCAAGGAAAGATAACAACCAAGACCTTCAGCGATGGCGAAACGCAGGTCGAAATCGGCGAAAATGTCAGGGGTAAAGATGCCTTTATCCTGCAGTCCACATCGACTCCCGTGAATGACAACCTCATGGAGCTCCTGATTATTCTGGATGCCCTGAAACGGGCCTCGGCCAAGAGGATCACGGCGGTTATTCCCTATTACGGGTACGCAAGGCAGGACCGGAAGGTCAAGCCGCGTGTGCCGATCAGCGCCAAACTGGTGGCCGATCTCATCACGACGGCCGGGGCGGATCGGGTCGTGTCCATGGATCTGCACGCCGGACAGATCCAGGGCTTTTTCAATATTCCCGTTGACAATATTTTCGCCGCACCCGTTCTTCTGAAATATATGAGGCGTCATTTCGAGAATAACCTGGTGATCGTCTCTCCGGATGCGGGGGGTGTGGAGCGGGCCCGGGCCTTCGCCAAACGCCTCGAGGCCTCCCTGGCCATCATAGACAAGAGGCGGGATGCTCCAAATATCGCCGAGGCGATGAATATCATCGGTGAGGTAAAGGGAAAAACGGCCATCATGCTTGATGATATGGTCGATACGGCCGGGACCCTGGTCCAGGGTGCCATGGCCTTAAAAAACAGAGGTTCCGGCAGGATTTATGCGTGTTGCACGCATCCGGTCCTCTCCGGTCCTGCTATCGATAGGATCAAGGAGTCACCCATCGATCGGTTGGTTGTAACCAACACGATTCCGCTCAACCACGAAGCTCGGGGTTGCGCGAAAATCAAGGCCTTGTCCGTTGCTGAATTACTGGGCGAAACCATCAAACGCATTCACAAAGGTGATTCCGTAAGCACACTGTTCGTTTAGCAGGAAACGTCCGTCGGGTTCGGGTGTTGCCTGCTATTTTTTTGTGAAAAATTTCGTTATGTGTTATAGAAAACAATTGCCTTCAGGGCCGTAGCGGCGTCAAAGTCCCGACTTGTGGGGCCCGAGGGTTGATACAGGACGCAAAAGGTGCATGAGGAGGATATAAATGGCCCAGATCACACTGCCTGCCCGCGTAAGACAGCAGAAGGGTAAAAGCGCGGCTAGGAAACTGAGAAGACAGCAAGAAGTGCCGGCGGTTTTTTACGGCCCGAAGAGCGACACGGTCATGCTGGCGATAAAATATGCTGATCTTCAGGGACTTATCAACCAAGATGCCTTGGAGAACGTTATCCTGGGGCTTGAAATTGAATCGGATAGCGGCAAAGAGAAACGAAACGTCATGGTGAAAGAATTTCAGGCGAATCCGATAAACGACACCTACTATCATGTGGATTTTTATGAGATCTCCATGGACAAGGAGGTCACCATTGATATTCCGGTTCACCTGGCCAATACGCCCGTGGGTGTGACAAATGGAGGGATGCTTCAGCACATCAGAAGGGAGATGACCATTTTGGCGCTCCCTGACAAGCTGATAGACCATGTCGAAGTAGATGTGTCCGGGCTTGACTTAGGCGAGGCGGTCCACATCAAGGATATCCAACTGCCCGATGGGGTCTCTACGACTTTGGAGGGCGGTCTGGCCATAGCCATCGTCGCTGCACCGACCGTATCGGCTGAAAGTGAAGAGGCAGAAGGAGAAGAAGCGGCCCAAGAGCAGGGAGAAGAAGCCGATTCCAAGCCCGAGCAGGAAGTATAAGCCATGAATATGAAATCAAAAAAAGGGGAAAGGAGGTGAAGGAGGTTCCCTGACGGTGTATCTGATTGGAGGCCTTGGCAATCCCGGGCGGAAATACAGCCTGACCCGGCACAACATAGGGTTTATGGTCATCAACCAATGGGCCGATGCCCTGGATGTCCGACTGACCGGCCGACGTTTTCAATCAAGAAACATCAGGACGACTTTTCAAAAAAAGGAGATCATTCTCATTCGTCCCTTGACCTTCATGAACCTCAGCGGCAAATCCATTTCGGCCTGTGTTGACACCTTTGATGTGAATGCGGAGCATATCCTGATGATCCATGATGATATCGACCTTCCAGTTGGACGAATCAGGGTCGTGCGCGGCGGAAGCGCCGGCGGCCACAATGGGGTCTCATCCATTATCCAGAGTTTAGGGACAAAACAATTCCCCCGCATCAAGATCGGAATCGGCCGACCGCGGCATGGGGAGCCCATTGAGGAATATGTTTTAAGCCCCTTTTACGGGGACGAAAATGAGATCGTAGAAAAAGTCATCCAAAGGGCCGTCAAGGCCTGTGAATTGTTTGTTTCCAACGGGGTTGAGGCAGCCATGAACCATACGAATTGCCAGAATTTGGCGGACATATTAAGGAGGTACTAAGCTGATGCAGAGTTTAACGGTTGTTGCTCCATTCTTAGGTTTATTTGGTTTATTCGTCGCCTGGTTGATCTTTGGGTATGTGAAGAAGCAACCCAACGGCACCGCGGTTATGCAGGAACTTGAAGGGATGATCCATGACGGTGCCATGGCCTTCTTGAGAAGAGAATATTCCGTCCTCGCATTCTTTATCGCCATCGTCTTCATATTGCTCGGAATCGGGATTTCTTGGAATACGGCCATCGCCTTTGTGACCGGTGCCCTGTGTTCCATGGTGGCAGGATTTTCGGGAATGACCGCCGCCACGAGGGGAAATTCAAGAACGGCCGAGGCCGCGACCAAATTCGGTCAGGCAAAGGCCTTGAACGTGTCCTATTTTTCGGGTGCCGTGATGGGGTTGGCCGTGGCCAGTCTCGGTCTTCTGGGGCTTGGCTTCTGGTTCTGGGTCTACGGCGGCAACCCGGAGACGGCCCAATACATCAACGGCTTTGCCATGGGCGCAAGCTCGATCGCCCTCTTTGCCCGTGTGGGGGGCGGTGTTTACACCAAAGCGGCCGACGTGGGGGCCGACCTGGTGGGTAAAGTGGAAGCGGGAATTCCGGAAGACGACCCGAGAAACCCGGGCGTCATTGCCGACAACGTCGGCGACAATGTCGGTGACATTGCCGGCATGGGTGCGGATATCTTTGAATCCTTCGTGGGTTCGGTCATTGCCACCATTGCCATCGGGGCAACCATGGCGGTTACGCCGGAATTTCTGGATAAGTTTCCCGTGCTCAAGGGCCTCGCTCCTGAAGCGGTCAAGATGAAATACATGACCATGCCGATCCTCGTGGTTATGGCCGGTTTGCTCAGCTCCTTTGTGGGTGTCTTTTCCATCAAGATCTTCCAGAAGGGAAATCCTGCAGGCGCCCTCCGATATACCACCTGGGTGGCGGCCATCGTTTTCGTCATTCTTACGATCATCATTACCAAATCCATCGGCATGCCCATGGGGGCCTTCTGGGCCATTCTCTCAGGGCTTCTGTGCGGAATAGCCATTGGTCTGATGGCCGAATATTACACCTCCGGGCCCCCGGTCAGGCGTATCGCCGAGCAGTCCAAGACCGGTGCCGCCACCGTGATCATCGCCGGTTTGGCGGTGG
>CAYNYM010000305.1:0-4855 GCA_964401325.1 uncultured Desulfobacteraceae bacterium
CTTGCGAAGGAAAGCGATATTTACAGCACACAGGCGAAGGAATCCGGAAAACCGGAGAAGGTTATCGTGAAGATCGTCGAAGGGAAGATGAAAAAGTTCTATTCCGAGGTCTGCTTACTGGAGCAGACCTACGTGAAAAACCCTGACCTCACCATACAGGATCTCCTCAATGAAATGATGGCAAAAACCGGTGAAAATGTCATTATCCGGCGCTTTGTTCGCTATCAGTTGGGAGAGCTGGATGCCAATTAACCAGCCGCGCTACCGGCGGATACTGCTCAAGGTGAGTGGTGAGGCCTTGATGGGTGAGGCGTCTTTCGGTATCGATCCCAAGACCCTGATAAATGTTGCCGCCGAGATCCAAACTCTCCATGGGCAGGGTGTTGAAATCGCTGTCGTTGTGGGAGGTGGCAATATTTTCAGGGGGCTGAACGCTTCTGAATTCGGTATAGGGCGGGTGCCTGCGGACCACATGGGAATGCTGGCTACCGTGATCAACGGGATCGCCCTGTGTGAGGCCCTGAATCATATGGGCTCGCAGAGCAGGGTCATGTCGGCCCTGGAAATGGGAAAAGTGGCCGAGCCCTATGTCAGGGCAAAGGCCGTGGAACATCTTGAGAAGGGGCGCGTGGTCATTTTCACGGCAGGCACGGGGAATCCCTTTTTCAGCACGGATACGGCCGCCGCCTTGAGGGCCTTGGAGATTCAGGCCGAGGTCTTTCTAAAGGCCACGAAAGTCGATGGGGTCTTTGACTCCGATCCGGAAAAAAACCATTCTGCGAAGCGATTTACCAGGCTTTCCTATCAAGAGGTCCTGGAAAGGAATTTGCAGGTCATGGATCTGACGGCCGTATCCCTTGCCATGGGACAGGGGCTGCCTATTTTGGTTTTCAGCCTCAAAGAGCAGGGTAATATTGAAAGGGTTGTCTTTGGTGAAGATGTGGGAACTCTAATCTCAGGGGAAACGTCATGAAAGAACAAATCCTGTCGGATACTCGTGAAAAGATGAATAAGACCATTGAGGCCCTCAAAAAGGATTTCAAGAGAATCAGAACGGGCCGGGCTTCCGCGGCCGTCCTGGATGGGATAAAAGTTGATTGCTACGACACGCAAATGCCGCTGGATCAGGTGGCGTCCCTTTCTGTGCCTGAAAGCCGTTTGATCACCATCAAGCCCTGGGACCAGACGATCATGGGCGAGATCGAGAAAAGCATCTTGAAGTCCGAACTCGGTCTCACGCCTATGAACGACGGAAAAATGATCAGGATACCCATTCCGCCTCTTACAGAGGAACGAAGAAGGGATCTGGTCAGGCTGGCGAAAAAAATGTCGGAGGAAGGCAAGATCTCTATCCGTAATCACAGGCGGGAATCCAACGAATTTTTGAAAGAGCTGAAGAATGACAAAGAGATTTCCGAAGACGAGCTTTTCAAGGGCCAGGAGGAGGTCCAGAAAATAACCGACGAATTCATCAAGAAAGCCGACGAAGTCACCGCCGAGAAAGAAAAAGAGATCATGGAGTTCTGAATCGGCCTTTTATGTCCCGAGTTAACCTCCCTCAGTTCTACTTGTGATATGCAGCCCTTTGCAGGCTTCAAGAGACAACATTATCATAACGGTACAAAACGGTGTCCATCCGAAGATTTGAGGTGGAACCCAATGCGAACAGGAGTGCCTGAAGCCCGGTACGGGTCATGTTGAATATCGATCAGGAAAAAATACCGAAACATGTGGCTATTATCATGGATGGTAACGGACGATGGGCCAGGAAGAGGGCAATGAACCGAATCCGTGGGCACGAAGAGGGTGCCGAATCCGTGAGGGACATTGTCAGGGCAAGTCGGGAAATCGGTATTTCCTATGTGACCCTCTATGCCTTTTCCGAGGAAAATTGGAAAAGACCTAAATATGAGATCAGGGCTCTCATGGGACTGTTAAGACGATTTCTTGAAACCGAGCTTCAGGAAATGCAGAAAAAAGGTATTCGTTTTCACACCATTGGAAGAATCTCCAAATTGCCGATGGATGTTCAGCAGGCCCTCAGAGAGGCCATGGAAAAAACATCTGACAATAAGAAAATGGTCCTCAATCTTGCATTGAGTTATGGCTCAAGGCAGGAGATTTGCGATGCCATGCGGAGAATAGCCAAGCGGATTGAATCCGGGGAATTGACCGGTGAGGAGGTCACCGAGTCGACCATTTCCGATGCACTCTACACGGCACGTATTCCCGATCCTGATCTTCTCATCAGAACAAGCGGGGAATTCCGTCTGAGTAATTTTCTTTTATGGCAGATGGCCTACACTGAGATCTATATCACTTCAACCTATTGGCCTGATTTCAGAAAAGAAGAATACCTCAAGGCCATTGAGGAATATCAAAAGCGGGAAAGACGGTTCGGGGCCACCGGGGAGCAAGTGGCGTCCGGTGAGGGCATGATATTGGACGATGACATGGGCAGAAGAAATTAAGTGATGCATCTCAAGCGATGGCTGACGGGTATTGTGGCCGTACCTGTGCTGATCTGTATTATCGGATTCGGCCCCAGGTGGCTTTTTCATGGCGTCCTCTTCCTTGCCAGCGCCATCGGAATGGTTGAATTTTTCAACATTTCCTCCCGTAAATTGCCCCCGTCCGTCCGGAATGCAAACATCCTTTTGAGTTTTTCCCTCTTTTTTTTCGCCTCCCGGGGGGCATTTTTCCTTGTTCCCGCCGTCATGGTTTTCTGGGCCATTATTCCTTTGAGTTTTTTTATGTTTTTTTTCGGGACCTCCCGGTCTGATGCCGTCGAACTCACTGCCAAGGCACTCCTTGCCGGGGTTTACATCAGCCTCCCCCTGTGCCTTCTGGTGATCATCGATCGGTTTCCAGAAGGGAATCTTTGGATATTTTTTCTCCTGTCGGTTGTTTTTTGCAGTGATACGGGTGCATTCTATTTCGGAAGGGTTTTCGGAAGGCACAAACTCTACCCCGCCGTAAGCCCTGGAAAGACCTGGGAAGGGGCCATAGGTGGCCTGATTTCGGCCCTCGCGGGGGCAGTGCTTTTTTTTCTGTTTTTGCCCATTCATTCGTTTGATGCAAGGATCCTGATACTTGCCGCCGCTCTTTCAATTTCCGGCCAAATCGGTGACCTCGCGGAATCGATGTTGAAGAGACAGTATGACGTGAAGGATTCGGGGAAAATCCTTCCGGGCCACGGTGGGCTCCTGGACAGAATTGACGGTTTATTGTTCGCCGTTCCCCTGTTGTTTGTGTATTTGGCCTGGTCGATTTGAGGGGCTGAAGAAGCCTCATTGGTTTGATTTTAACCCCCCGCCGCTTGCGGCGTTACAATGCCTTTGTCGAGACCCCTTTGTGCCGCGGCGGGACAGTCCATCCTGGAAACCCCGGTCCTTTCCCGCAGAGCGGGATCAAAGATGAGTCAGGATTTTTTCACGGGTTGGCTTATGGCAAAATATCCGTATGAGGATAGGCCTGATGGCAAGTGGATCGGAGGTAAGAGGAGATAGGTCTGGATGAAAACACCCTATAAATACGACAGAGAGAGGGCCCTGGTTACAGGCGGAGCTGGCTTTCTGGGATCCCATCTGTGCGAGCGATTGCTTGAAGAGGGACACAATGTCCTCTGTCTGGACAACTACTTTACAGGACAAAAGAGAAACATCTTTCACCTTCTTGAAAACCGGCATTTTGAGACCATTCGGCACGATATCGTCAATCCGGTTTTTCTTGAGGTGGATCAGATCTACAATCTCGCATGTCCCGCATCACCGATTCATTACCAATTCAATCCCGTCAAAACGACCAAGACCAGTGTCATGGGGGCCATCAACATGCTGGGGCTTGCAAAGAGAGTCAAGGCAAAGATTCTGCAAGCCTCCACCAGTGAGGTCTATGGCGATCCGTCCATTCATCCCCAGAATGAAACCTATTGGGGAAACGTGAATTCCATAGGGATAAGGGCTTGCTATGATGAGGGAAAACGCTGTGCCGAAACCCTTTTTTTCGACTATTACAGGCAGAACGGCGTAAATATCAGGGTCGTCAGGATCTTCAACACCTACGGTCCCCGGATGCATCCCAATGACGGGAGGGTGATCAGTAATTTTATTGTTCAGGCCCTCAGGGCCGCGCCCATTACCATTTTTGGTGACGGGATGCAGACAAGGTCATTCTGCTTCGTCGATGATATGATCGATGGGCTCATCAAAATGATGAATGCCCCGGACGATTTTGTCGGACCCGTAAATCTTGGGAACCCCGTGGAATATACCATGCTGGATCTGGCCCGTCACATTGTGGCATTGACCCGATCCCAATCTCCCATCGAATTTCAACCCTCTCCCATGGATGATCCCAAAAGACGCCGGCCCGATATCAGCCTTGCTCAGAAAAGACTTCTATGGAAGCCCAGTGTCGACATGGAAGCGGGTTTGAAAAAAACTATTGAATATTTTACTGGAATTCTTGAAGAAATATGAAAAATATTACCCTTCTTGGGTCAACCGGTTCTATTGGCACGAATGCCCTAAAGCTCATCGAGGCCAACAGGGACAAATACAGGGTGATTGCCCTGAGCGCAGGAAAAAATATCGACCTTCTCGAGAAGCAGGTGCGCAGGTTTCGGCCCAAGGGAGTTGCCCTATTGGAAGAGGGCCCTGCCGAAGTCCTGAGAAGGCGTCTTTCGGGAGACACCAAGACGGAGGTCTTTTCCGGCAGAGATGGATTCGTTCGCCTGTCCACTCTCGATGAGGTCGATACGGTAATCTCCGCCATGATGGGAGCCGCCGGACTGATTCCGACCTATGCGGCCATCGAAGCAGGCAAGCATATTGCGCTTGCCAACAAGGAAACC